>JAWUZB010000115.1:0-8663 GCA_034110505.1 Gammaproteobacteria bacterium | reverse complement strand
CTAAGCTCTAAGGCTCCTGTCGAATCAATAACTCGGGGGTCATCGGTTTCGAACATTGGAAAGATAGTCACCCGAGCACCCGCCGCTATAATAGCTTTTTCAAAACTCATGGTTGAGGTTAGGCCATAATTTTCGATGGCGACTGTGTTGGCTGAGGTGAATTTCGCGTAGCCATTTACAACCTTTACTTTACGCGCTTTAGCCATACTAGCTAGGCCACCGGTTAATTTTCCGATAACCGATTCCTTAAAACCGCGAAGTTTGTCTAAATCGATCGTCGGTTTGCCAAAGCTTATGCCGTGCTTTTCCATCTCTCGTGCTTCTGAGATCACCGCAGCTGAATGGAGCAGGGCTTTGGATGGTATACAGCCTACATTTAGGCACACGCCACCCAGCGCGTCATATTTTTCTATTAGTGTTACATCGAGACCCAAATCGGCCGCACGAAAAGCCGCCGTATAGCCTCCCGGCCCTGAACCAATAACGAGTAACGCCGCATGAGCGTCGCTCTTAGCCTCGCGTTTAGCCGCTATCGGAGCCTGCTTGGCGGCACTGCTTGACTCTTGAGGAGCAGCGTTAGCTTTCGCTTCAGAGTTAGGTTCAGAACCGCTGGTAGCGCTAGTTTGCTGTTGCGATGCTGATTCGCTACCTGATGCCGGTTTAGCCTTTAGGTGTACAATTATGTCACCCTCATTTAAAGAATCGCCAACTGCGACTGTAACTTCGGTAACCAACCCTTCGGCGGATGCGGGTATGTCCATTGAGGCTTTATCACTCTCGACGGTAATTAGTGAGTCTTCGAGACTAATACTGTCGCCCACCGCCACTAACACTTCAATTACTTCGACCTCGCTGGCGCCACCTAGGTCGGGCACTTTAATTTCAATAGCGTTGCTCATAATCGAATCTCCTAAACCGTAAGTCGACGAACGTCTTCAAGAACTGCGGCGATATGACGGGTAAATCGTGCGGCCTCAGCACCGTCGATGACTCGATGGTCATACGATAGGCTTAACGGCAACACCATGCCTGGCTGAAATTCAGTACCGTTCCAAACCGGCTGCATTTTGCTGCGTGAGACGCCCAAAATAGCGACTTCAGGAGCGTTGACGATTGGCGTGAAACCAGTACCTCCAATACCGCCAAGACTTGAAATAGTGATACAAGCGCCACTCATATCTTTCATCGTTAGCTTCTTGTCGCGTGCTTTTTTAGCCAGGTCACCCATTTCTTTAGCGATTTCAGCAACTGACTTTTTATCGGCATCTCTTAATACAGGAACCACAAGCCCATTGGGCGTTTCGACAGCGATACCTATATTGAAGTACTTTTTGTAGATCAGGTTTTGACCACCGGGCTCTAATGAACTATTGAACTGTGGATATAACCGCAGGCCATTGACCACAGCTTTAACTATAAACGCTAGAGGTGATAATTTGATGTCACGCTTTTGTTGTTGATATTCAGCGTTTAACTGCTTACGAAAAGATTCTAAATCGCTGATATTAGCTTCATCGCTATGCGTTACATGAGGCACATTTAACCATGAACGATGCAAGTTTTCGGCGGTCAGACGTTTGATCTTATTTAATGGCTGAATGTCAATTTCGCCGAACTTGCTGAAGTCTTGAGCCGGAACCTGCGGAATGCCAGACCCAGTCGAAGTTGCCTGAGCTGTTTTCGCTGGTGTGCTCAAGGCCGTTTTTACGAAACCTTTAACATCGTCGTGGGTGATGCGACCTTTTCGACCGGAGCCTGAAATATTCGTTAAACTAACCCCTAGCTCTCGAGCAAAACGCCGAATAGACGGTGACGCATGCGATTTGGCTGTATCGGCTACGTGCTCTTGATCAGCATCAGAAGAGGTATTTTTGACGGCTGTCGATTGTGCTCTTGTTGAATCGCTAAGTTTCGATTTGGTTAAAGCCTCAGTCTCAGTTTCTTCAGACTGATCAGACGAGTCAGCTGCTGATGATTGATGAGTCACATTGTCGACCATTAAAGTGACCACTAAGGTACCTTCGCTCACGTCTTCATCAACATTGACTTCAATACTTTTGATAACGCCAGCGGCTGAACTGGGTACGTCCATAGACGCCTTATCACTCTCAAGCGTTAGCAGCGAGTCTTCAACTTCGACTTTATCGCCAACCGCAACAAGTAGTTCAATTACCTTAGCGGAGTCGCCGCCAATATCTGGTATACGAACTTCAACTATCTGCGTATTAGACTCTGACTTAGCGCTAGCACCTGGGTCACTTTCTGTTTTCGCTTCTGAGCGTGGTGTTTGCTTTTCTTGACTAGCCGTTGCTTGATCCTCGACTACTTGATCTTGCTTATCAGCGGCTTTAGCTTGGCCTGCTACGGACTCCCCGGACTCAAGTTCGAGTATCAGCGTGCCTTCGCCTATATCATCATCAACAGTCACCGAGATACTCTTAACCACACCGTTGTGCGGTGACGGTACGTCCATGCTTGCTTTGTCGCTTTCAAGGGTAATAAGCGGGTCGTCGATGCTGACCGTGTCTCCAACACTTACAAATATCTCGATAACTTTAGCGCTGTCAGCACCAATGTCTGGCACGGTAACTTCGATAATTGAACTTGATGTCATGGTTAGGCTCGGTTGACTAGGGTCTTTTACTTTGGCGGCGGCAGGTGCTGCCCTTTGGGTTAATACCACTTCGTTAATGTCGGCTTGTTGTTTTTTGCTTGAATCTTTTGACTCAAATAAATCGTTAGCCTCAAGGTCTAGCGATTGTTGTTTATGTTTCTTCTTGACCACTTTCTTATGATTTTTTGTTACTGTAGTTGTGTCTTTTAATACTTTCTGATCAGTATCAACTGGCTGTTTTGGTTGCTCTGTTTTTTTTGCGATAATTTTGCTATTCAATACTTTACTAGCTTTCTGCTGATTCTTCTTCTTGCCTTTTATCTCTTTAGCTTCACCACTGCTTGGCTCAGCCGGTTGCAACTCATTATCAATATTAATCGGCTTGCTAGCGGTGCTACCTTCCACTTCGGTTTCGAGTAATAGTAGAGCGGTTGAGAGGGTTATATTCTCGTTTAACTCGACAATCAACTCAACTATTCGCCCGGCTTTAGTTGCTGGAAGATTTATTTTGTGTGCACCACTTTGAACCCGAAAGAGGGTGTCACCCTCTTTGATTTGCTTACCTTCTTTGCACTCAATCGAGAGGATTTTTGCCTGTCGAAAAGCGCTCGCCTCGGGTGCAGTGAGTTCAACATATTTGATCATTTTCGGCTTCCCCTGGGATAAATTAGCCCCCTATTGCCTATACTCTTTACTGTGCTCAACGAATCTGATCATGCTTAGTCGCGTGACAATTAATCTCTTATTAGAGCGTATCTGGTGATGGTTTCTCAGGATCAATATTAAACTGTTTAATGGCTTTATTGACGATTTCCGCATCAATGCTGCCGTCTTCAAATAATGCTGAGAGGGCGGCGATGATAATGTATTGATGGTTTACTTCAAAGTGATTCCGTAACTGCTGCCGGTCATCACTTCGACCAAAACCATCGGTGCCTAGAACCACATACCGAGAGGGTACAAATTCACGAATTGAGTCGGCGTATACTTTCATGTAATCAGTGGCCGCGACAACCGGGCCATTTTGCTCTTGAAAGCATTGTTCGACATAACTCAGGCGGGGTTTCTCGCTCGGGTGTAACATGTTCCAACGCTGGACCTCTAAGCCCTCGCGGCGTAATTCATTGATGCTGGTAGCACTCCACACATTCGCGGCTACACCGAACTCGGCTTGCAAAATTTCAGCAGCAGCAACACATTCATTTAGGATTGTGCCACTGCCCATTAATTGTACGGTTGGCGTTTGACCATCATCTTTTTTGCTCTTAGATAATTGATACAAGCCTTTGAGAATTCCTTTAGCCGAGCCCTCAGGCATTGCCGGGTGAATATAGTTCTCGTTCATGACCGTTAGATAGTAGAAAACATTCTCTTCTTCGACGAACATGCGGCTCATACCGTCCTGAATCAACACAGCGAGCTCGTAGCTGTAGGTCGGGTCATAGGAGATACAGTTTGGGATAGTCGACGCCTGTAAGTGCGAATGACCATCTTGGTGTTGTAATCCTTCACCTGCTAAGGTGGTTCGGCCAGCCGTACCGCCAACCATAAAGCCACGAGCTTGCATATCGCCGGCGGCCCAAGCTAGGTCACCAATACGTTGAAAACCAAACATTGAATAGTAAATGTAGCACGGAATCATCGGTAGCTCGTTGGTTGAGTACGATGTCGCCGCGGCTATCCAAGAGGACATAGCGCCGGCTTCATTAATGCCTTCCTCGAGTACTTGGCCCTTTATGTCTTCACGGTAGTACATCAATTGATCAGAGTCTTCTGGTTCGTATTTCTGTCCTTCACTGGCATAAATTCCGAGTTGGCGGAACAAACCTTCCATGCCAAACGTGCGGGCTTCGTCTGGCACAATTGGTACCACACGATCTTTGATGTTTTTATCACGAACCAGTGACGATAAGATTCTTACAAACGCCATGGTTGATGAGATTTCACGCTCACCGGATGACTCCAGCATTTTCGAGAACGACTCTAACGGCGGAATTTCCAGCTTGTTTGAAGGGTTAGGGCGGGCAGGTAAATAGCCTCCTAATGCTTGACGGCGGGCATGTAAGTATTTGATTTCAGCAGAGTCAGGGTCGGGACGAATGTATTCAACCTTTTCTACCTGTTCATCTGAGACCGGAATTTTAAAGCGGTTTCGAAAACCTTTAAGTGATTCCAGATCCATCTTCTTTTGTTGGTGCGAGGTATTCTGTCCTTGACCCGAAGTACCCATACCCAAACCCTTAACCGTCTTTGCCAGAACCACAGTAGGTTGGCCAGAATGTTTTACCGCCGCGCGATAGGCGGCATAAACTTTATCGGTATCGTGACCACCACGTGACATAAGGTCAATATCGTCGTCGCTCATATGAGCAACCATGGCCTTTAGTTCAGGAGTGTTCCAAAAATGCTCACGAGTATAAGCTCCGCCTTTGGCTTTGAAGGCCTGGTATTCACCATCGACACACTCTTGCATGCGTTTTTGTAAAAGGTCGTCGTGGTCTTTTTCCAGCAAAATATCCCACTGAGAACCCCATATTACTTTTATAACGTTCCAGCCAGCGCCACGAAATTCTGACTCAAGCTCTTGAATAATTTTACCGTTGCCACGAACTGGGCCATCTAATCGTTGAAGGTTGCAGTTGATTACAAAAACCAAGTTATCTAGCTTTTCACGGCCGGCTAAGCCTAAGGCACCGCGTGACTCTGGTTCGTCCATTTCACCATCGCCTAAAAAAGCCCAGACTTTACGGTTCTCAGCTTTAATCAGCTCGCGGTTTTCTAAATATTTTTGAAAGCGCGCTTGGTAAATCGCCATGATCGGCCCTAAGCCCATCGACACTGTTGGAAACTGCCAGAAATTTGGCATTAACCAGGGATGAGGGTAGCTCGATAAGCCGTTACCACCGACTTCTTGACGAAAGTTATCTAATTGTTCTTCACTTAAACGGCCTTCTAAAAATGCGCGAGCATACATGCCGGGCGCTGAATGACCTTGATAGTAAATCATGTCGCCACCATGTTCGGCTGAACGAGCGCGCCAGAAATGGTTGAAGCCAATTTCATAGAGAACTGCGGCAGATGAAAAACTAGCAATATGGCCGCCATATTCTGTGCTGATTTTGTTGGCACGCAATACCATCGCAGCGGCGTTCCAGCGGATCATTGAGCGAATTTTGAATTCCAGCTGACGATCAGCCGGAAGAGCTGGTTGCTTGTCAACGGGGATAGTATTTATATACGGGGTGTTCAAACCGTAAGGTAGTCTTGCACCGGCTTCTCGAGCTACGTCAGAAAGTTCGCGCAACAGAAAGCGCGCTCGGTCAGAGCCATCGGCCTCAATCACACTCTGCAATGCCTCAATCCACTCTTTGGTTTCTAAGGCGTCTATATCTTGATGTTGGGTGCTAAGTTCTGAGCTCATAAGTTGATCTTTTGAGTGAAACCACTTTGGTTATGTTTTAAGATAAGGTTTTAACGAGTCAAGAACGTAACTGACTCGACCTCTATTTGTTGGGTGAATGATATCTATAAGTCTTGGTGATGTAAACTTATCTGGCATTATTTTTAATAACAATATCACATAATTTAATTCAGTTGAGGCTGCTGTGCCCTACTTCGCAACAAAAAAGGGTGCCTCATGGGCACCCTTTTTTGTGTAACTACTTATTAAACTATTTCATCTGTCGGTCAACACTAGCACTGACTAAACTGGTTAAATTGACAATGCCTCTAGGCGAGGTAGTCTTAGTAATTGCGTGTATCGGCAATGGTGCGCCGAGTATAATTGGCCCCACCGATACACCATTGGCAAGAGACTTTAGGGTGGTGTAAGTAATATTAGCAGCGTCTAAGTTGGGCATAATCAAAAGATTGGCATTACCGCTTAGACTGCTTTTACCTGATTTTTTACGGATTTCAGGGTTCAATGCCATACCGGCTTTCATTTCGCCGTCTACTTCAAGATCAGGCGCAATTTTAGCTAGAATTTCCTTAGTTTTAGCCATCTTCATAGCTGATTTACTTTTATGGCTACCGAAATTCGAATGCGACAACAATGCCGCCCGAGGAGTCATACCAAAGCGTTTGATCTCTTCAGCCGCCATCACCGTAATATGCGCTAATTGCTCTGGGCTTGGGTCTTCATGAATACTGGTATCGGCAATAAAGTACGAGCCGTTTTCAAGCAGTAATAGGTGCATTACCGCCATGTGCTCATCTTGGTGAGTTTCGCCACCATATTGCTCGATAGATTCGATCTGTTCGTGTAGTTTCATGCCTGGACCGGTTAGTGCCGCATGCACCACGCCTTGCTCAATCAATTGGCATACTTGTGAAATTCGATCTTTCTCTGTTTTACCGCTGGGAGCAATAATTTCAAAGTCTTTTGTCTCAACTAGGCGTAAGCCAAGTTCGATTATTTTACTGCGAATTATCTGAGCATCACCAATGAGTACTGGGCGCGCATAGCTTTGGTCTACAACATCTTGAATTGCACGCAGTACACGATCATTTTCACCGTCGGTATAGACTACTTTATGTGTGGTGTTTTGAGCTCTTTCAAAGATTGGCCGCATTACGTTACCGGTGCGATAGACCAATGGCTCCAAACTTTTTTGATACGCTTCAAAACTTTCAAAGGGACGAGTCGCTACGCCACTATCAATTGCCGCTTGGGCTACTGCTGGGGCGATTGTGGTAATCAAACGAGGGTCAAATGGCTTAGGTAAAATGTAACCGGCGCCGAATTGCATGGTCTCGTCTTGATAATAGCTGGCGACCTTTTCGTTACTCTCAGAGCGCGCTAGGTCAGCCAGGGCATTAACACAGGCAACTTCCATTGCCCGAGTAATAGTAGTAGCGCCAACGTCTAAAGCCCCTCTGAATAAGAATGGGAAGCAAAGAACGTTATTAACTTGGTTCGGATAGTCTGATCGTCCGGTTGCCATAATTGCATCGGGGCGATGCTCGTGAACCAACTCAGGTCGAACTTCTGGATTGGGATTAGACATGGCTAAAATAAGTGGTTTATCGGCCATACTTTTAAGCATTGCGACACTAACCAAATTAGGTTGTGATACACCTAAGAAAACGTCGCAGCCAACCATGGCGTCATCTAGTGTTCGAGCGTCTGTATCTTTGGCAAACCGTTTCTTTGGCGTTTCTAATTTTTCACGACCGGTATGAATAACACCTCGGCTATCGAGCATTAATACGTTGTCAATGTTAACGCCGATCTCAATCAGTAAATTGGTACAAGCCATAGCGGCTGCGCCGGCTCCAGAGACAACCAATTTAACCTTACTAATGTCTTTTCCTACCACATGCAGACCATTCTTAACCGCAGCAGAGCAGACGATTGCCGTGCCATGTTGATCATCGTGAAATACTGGGATATTCATTCTTTCACGAAGTTTGGCTTCAATTTCAAAGCACTGAGGCGCTTTTATATCTTCAAGATTGATACCGCCAAAAGTTGGTTCCAATGCGGCGACTATGTCGCAAAATGCATCCACGTCGGTTTCGTCTACTTCAATGTCATACGCGTCTACGTCGGCGAAGTTCTTAAACAAGATGGCTTTACCCTCCATCACTGGCTTAGAAGCGAGTGCACCAATATTGCCGAGTCCTAACACCGCGGTGCCATTGGTTATAACTCCAACTAAATTACTGCGCGACGTATACAGTGCCGCAGTTAATGGGTCTTTCTCGATTTCTAAACAAGGTTCTGCTACACCTGGAGAGTAAGCCAGAGCTAAATCTCGTTGGTTGGTTAATGGCTTGGTAGCTTGGATTCGAATTTTCCCCGGCCGAGGGCTGCGGTGATAATGTAAGGCGGCGTCACGTAGTGAATTGCTCATAATGTTTACTTTTCTTATATCAGTGAAATGGGTGGAAATATTCTTAGGGTTGCTCAACCTTGAGTGCTATGCGTGCGACAATTTCGGCAGCGAATACGTTCTCAGTCGCGACAATTGCCTCTTTTGTTGATCGATTGCTTATAACAGTGGTATCAGACATATCTGCTGTGAGCTAAACTATTGAGATATTC
>JAWUZB010000114.1:0-21216 GCA_034110505.1 Gammaproteobacteria bacterium | reverse complement strand
TGCGCCTGCGTTATTTTTAGGGCGTGCAGTAGTCCAGCGGCATCGTCGGCCATGTCATTTAGTGAGTAGTTAATGCCACTCATTTTTTCAGATAAGCCAATATCTCGATTGTCATATCGAATGACTCGATAGCCAGCGTCGGTTAATACGCTGCAAAAGTTATCAGGCCATTCGCCTAATTGTTCGCCAAGCCCAGCAATTAATAAAATCACCTCTTTTGGTGAGTCGCTCAGAGGTGAGTCGCTCAGAGGTGAGTCGCCAAGGTCTTGATAGCAAAGCTGAATGCCATTGCTGCTAAGATACTTATCCATATTGCGTTTGATATAAATTTGAGTTTAGTCTGCGTCATTTTATCAGTTGGTGGCTATTCATGGCGAAAAATTCAATCGTCGATGACGATCGCAAAGCAGGTGTAATTCAATTTGGCTGACAAGCCTCGTTAGCCGAGCAAAAAATTAAAAGCCGGAATATGCAATTCCTTGACCCATTTTTTCAGCTAGTCGTTATAATCGCTAAAACTAAACTTTCGACGAGATTCTGGTTATGAACAAACATTCTATTGCTGACATTTTCAAAGCCGCCGTACCTACCGGTGACGAAGTTGTTTTAAAAGGTTGGGTAAGAACTCGTCGAACCTCAAAAGCCGGGATATCGTTTGTCGCGCTCCACGATGGGTCGTGTTTTGACGCGATTCAGATCGTCGTGCCCGACACCCTTAGTAACTATGAAGACGAGGTTTTAAGTCTTGGTGCCGGCTGCTCGGTAATCGCCACCGGCAGGTTGGTAGAGTCACAAGGTCAAGGTCAGTCAGTCGAAGTTCAAGCGACTAGCCTCGAAGTTGTTGGTTGGGTCGACGAGCCTGAAAAATATCCGATAGCGAAAAAGCGACACACCTTCGAGTATTTACGCACCCAAGCTCACCTACGCCCTCGCACCAATGCCATAGGCGCGGTTACCCGTGTGCGCAGCACCTTAGCCAATGCAATTCATAATTACTTCTATAAGGGCGGTTTTCAGTGGGTTAATACGCCAATCATTACCAACAGCGACTGCGAAGGAGCGGGCGAGTTGTTTCGTGTTTCGACGCTCGATATGGAAAATTTACCGCGCACTGATAAAGGCAAAGTTGACTATCAGCAAGATTTCTTCGGCGGCGAAAGTTTCTTAACTGTCTCGGGTCAGTTAAATGTAGAGTCGTATTGTTTGGCAATGTCTAAGGTGTATACCTTCGGCCCAACCTTTCGTGCCGAGAACTCACATACAAGCCGCCACTTAGCCGAATTTTGGATGGTTGAACCTGAAATTGCGTTTGCTGATTTGAATGACGATGCGGCGTTGGCCGAAGATTTTTTAAAGCATTGCATTAAAGCGGTGTTGGATGAGCGCGCTGACGATATGGACTTCTTTCAACAGCGGGTCGACAAAGGTGTGATCGAGCGATTGAATGGCGTTGTCGACACCGACTTCGTGCATATGGACTATACCGACGCAATTGATATCTTACTTAAGAGCGGTAAAAACTTTGAGTACCCAGTAAAGTGGGGCGTTGATCTGGCCTCAGAACATGAGCGATTTTTATCCGAAGAACACATCAAAGGCCCGGTTATTCTAAAGAACTACCCGAAAGAAATTAAAGCCTTTTATATGCGCATGAATGACGACGAAAAAACCGTTGCTGCTATGGACGTGTTGGTGCCGGGTATTGGTGAAATTATCGGTGGTAGCCAACGTGAAGAGCGTTTGGATATGCTTGATGCTCGTTTCCCCGACAAACAAACGGCCGAGCACTTATGGTGGTATCGAGAACTGCGCCGATACGGCACTGTTCCGCATGCTGGTTTCGGTCTCGGCTTTGAGCGTTTGATTAATTATGTTACTGGCATGGAAAATATTCGCGATGTTATTCCATTTCCTCGTTCGCCGGGGTCAGCCGATTTTTAGCTAACCTTGTTATTGTAAGGCGCTGTCTGTGGTTCGTAAGGCAGTGCCTGTGGTTCGTAAGGCAGTGCCTAAGGCCTTAGTCGGCATTGCTAACCCAGTATGGTACCTTGTGTCAGCGACAGAAATCTCGGCAATAAACTTACTTTTGTCATTTTAATGCCTAGATGCTCACTTAGTTAATTGGGTTTACTTGGTCGCCTGTTGGTCTAGGACGGCGATCGCCGCGGCAATCACAAGCTCTAGGCTTTGCTCGACATCGATGTTGGCAATGGTTTCTTTTTTGCTTGCCGTCTCGAGCGTTTTATATTGGTTGTCGAGTAGGCTTGCGGTCATAAAGTGATCCGACCGTGCATTCAGTCTATCGCTAAGCAGTTGCTGCTCAGCTTCGAGGTGAATGAAAAAACTATCAAAGGGCAGGTCTCGAATCTTTGATCGGTGTAAGCGACGCAGGCCTGAAAATGACATTACGCAGTTTCTACCGGCCTTCAAGGATTGTTTTAAGTGTGCCTGCAACAATGCAATCCACGGTTCATGCATAGCGTCAGTAAGGGCTAATCCGTTTGCCATGTGCTCTTTATTTTCTTGTGGGTGGAAGTCATCGGCCTCGACCAATTCATATTGGTAGTGAATTGCAAGTGCTTGCGCAACACTCGATTTGCCACAGCCGCTTACGCCCATCACCACAATTAGTTTTTGTTTTTCACTCATCACTTTAATAAATAGCTCGTAATCGGTTGCCAATATGGGCGCTAACCATACCCTGTTTTCTAGCGTCAATGTTTTCAATTATCTAGCTGTCTCTAGATTTTTCAGTCTTTTGTCCATCAATCTTGAGAATAAGCAATATAGACGACGATAGCTGCAGATAGGGGCGACAAAAGAAAAGACTTTTGTTTACAATAGCGCCATTGAAAATCATCACACACATCGTCATTCGGTTGACGGCAAAATGCTGATTCGAGCATTTTCTGGTGTGGTTCACGTTAATCGGCAAGTGGAGGAGTGACCATGAGCAAATTTCGCGCTGGCGTTGTATACGGCCAAGAATTAATCGCAATTTATGAAGACGCCAAAGTCAATGGCTATGCGATGCCTGGCGTAAATGCCGTTGGCACGTCTACAGTCAATGCCATCATGGAGACCGCCGCTAAGGTCGATTCACCCGTAATCGTTCAGCTGTCTTTTGGTGGTGGGCAATTTTTTGCGGGTAAAACGCTACCCAATGACAACTTTGAAGCATCGGTTGCGGGCTGTATTTCAGCCGCATTGCATGTTCATCAAGTCGCTGAGATCTATGGAGTGTCGGTAATTTTGCATACCGATCATTGCTCGCTAAAAAACATTGAGTGGATAGATCGCTTACTCGACTATCAAGAAGGCTATTACCAGCGTTATGGCAAGCCTCTGTTTAGTTCTCATATGCTGGATTTATCCGAAGAGCCAATTGAAGAAAATATCGATATTTGCGCTAAGTACCTAGAGCGAATGAGTAAAATCGAGATTGGCCTTGAGATTGAACTCGGCATTACGGGTGGTGAAGAAGACGGTGTAGATAACAGTGATGTTGATGTAAGTAAGCTTTATACTCACCCGTCTGAGGTATTTTATGCTTATGAGCGCTTGTCTAAAATCAACCCTAATTTCACTATAGCCGCCGCCTTTGGTAATGTTCATGGTGTTTACAAGCCAGGCAATGTCAAGTTATCGGTGGAAATTTTAAATAATTCGCAAAACTACGTCGCCGACCAGATTGATCAAACTGGCACTAAGCCTGTTAGTTTTGTTTTTCATGGTGGCTCAGGGTCATCGCAAGAAGATATTCGTAAGTCGATCGATTACGGTGTTATTAAAATGAATCTCGATACTGATATGCAGTGGGCTTTTAACGCTGGAATTCGCGATTACTATAAGCAGCACAAAGACTACGTCGAAACTCAAATTGGTAATCCTGACGGTGACGATTTACCAAATAAAAAGTACTACGATCCACGTAAGGTGCTTCGACAAGCTGAAGAGTATTTTGTTGCTCGATTGGAAGAATCATTTGCAGACTTAAATTGTATTGGTCGTAATAAATAGGTTTCAATTCAGGTACTGAACTGAAAAAGCCAGCATGAATCTGCTGGCTTTTTTGTGCGCTGGTTGATAGCGCATCGTTAAAGGGCACAGGTTTTGCCGTACTTGGAACTGCTGGTTTTGCTAGCGACCAATGGAGGCGGCGTAAAATAAAGGGAATGAGCGACAAAAAGCGCTTTTGTTAGCGACTCTCTGCCCGTAGACTTGAGCATTGATTAGCTCATCTTTTTTCCCAGCCGTGCTTGCGAGGCCCTTTTGTTTCAACAATTAAACCCTCAACAACGTGCTGCTGTGCAAGATTGCGAGCGACCGATGTTAGTGCTTGCTGGTGCGGGTAGTGGTAAGACTCGAGTAATCACCTATAAAATTGCGTGGCTGCTGACTAAAAAACGCATAAACCCTAAACATATATACGCAGTAACCTTTACTAACAAGGCCGCCCGCGAGATGAAGGCTCGAGTTACTGAACTGCTGGACGCTGAAACTACTCGTGGTCTAACCGTGTCGACGTTTCACAGTTTAGGAATGGCCATACTTCGTGAAGAAGTTGAGGCTTCCGGCCGTAAGCCAGGGTTCTCTATTTTTGATCCCGCCGATTCACTTTTCGTTGTACGCGAACTGTTGAAAGCTGACCTTGATGACAATGGCTTAGTTGATCGCGTTCGTAACCAAATTTCCAGTTGGAAAAATGACCTAGTGTCACCTGGTGATGCAAATCGACTTGCTATGACCAACCCTGTCGAGGTTGCTGCCGCCAATGTTTACGGAGAATATGAGCGCTACTTGCAAGCCTGTAACGCGATTGACCTTGACGACATGCTGTATTTGCCAAATGAGTTGATGCGAAAGTTCGACAATGTTCGAATTAAGTGGCAAGAGCGTGTTCAATATATGCTGGTCGACGAGTATCAAGATACCAATACAGCTCAATATCGCTTAGTTAAAACCTTAGTGGCCGGCTCTAATGGTAACGGTTTGACAGCGGTTGGCGACGATGATCAGTCTATTTACGCATGGCGCGGTGCACAGCCTGAAAATCTAGTGCAACTGCAAACCGATTTTCCGAACCTAGAGTTAGTCAAGTTAGAGCAAAATTATCGATCAATGGGTCGTATATTGGCGCTCGCTAATCATGTGATTAAAAATAATCCACGCCCATTTGAAAAGCATCTATGGAGTGATCTGGGCATTGGTGACCCAATTGTTGTTATTAACGCTGAGAATGATGAGCGTGAGGCTGAAAAAGTAGTCGCTGGATTGATGCAGCATCGATTTCAGCACCAAGCGCCATATAAAAACTACGCGATTCTGTATCGCGGCAATCATCAGGCTCGAATGCTTGAGCAAAAGCTGCGCGAGATGCATATTCCATATTACCTAAGTGGTGGTTTGTCTTTCTTCGATCGATCCGAGATCAAAGACGTGATGGCCTATTTGCGTTTAATCAGCAATGCCTCTGACGATAACGCCTTCGTGCGCGCTATTAATACTCCTCGTCGTGGTATCGGCGCGTCTACTTTAGAAGCGCTAGCGGAAACGGCAAAAGCCGATTCGGATGACTCCGGCAAGGTTGGTCTTGAGGCGTGTAGCCTATTTGGCGCCATCACTAGTCCTTTTGTGCATCAGTATTTACAGCCCAAACGGCAAGGCGCAGTGCGTGAGTTTCAGCACTGGCTTAGCGGCATGATGGAGCGCGCGGTAAGCGATCCTCCAATTCAGCTGATTGATGATATTCTGCATGAAATCGGTTACGAAGACTGGGTCACCAAGCAAAGTGCCAGCCCGGAACAAGCTGAGATGCGCTGGCGAAATGTGACCGACCTCTTGAATTGGGTTAAGTCTATCGTTAACAAAGGCGAAGACAGAACCTTAGTGGATGTTGTAGCGGCGATTAGTTTGATGGGGATTTTAGAAAAAAATAATGATGATGAAGATGCTAATGTGGTTTCCTTGATGACACTTCATGCGTCAAAAGGTCTGGAGTTTCCGCATGTCACTATTGTTGGCATGGAAGAAGAAATATTGCCGCATAAAACCAGTATTGAAGAGGGCATGGTTGAAGAGGAAAGGCGCT
Source organism: Gammaproteobacteria bacterium (assembly GCA_034110505.1). Lineage (GTDB taxonomy): Bacteria > Pseudomonadota > Gammaproteobacteria > Arenicellales > Arenicellaceae > Arenicella. The sequence goes on along the minus strand of JAWUZB010000114.1, from coordinate 15,125 downwards.
TATTTTACGTCGGCATCACGCGCGCTCAGCGAGAATTAACCTTGTCATATGCGAATCAACGTAAGCGGTACGGTGAAGTCATTGATTGCTCACCAAGCCGCTTTTTAGATGAGCTAGACGAGCAACACATCGTCTGGGAAGAGAAACTCGCACAAGATCCACAGCGCAAAGAAGAGGTGGGCCAAGCCCATTTGGCGGCTATGCGGGCACTGCTTGGCTAGCAATAGAGGCTTATTCATGATTAAAATATCTGTAATATTTAGCCTTTCAAAAGAGCCAAATGCTTGACACATCTGGTACAATCGCGCCCGTTGGACGAATTACTGTGTGCATTCAAAATAAGCTCAGAGCGCACATTTTGGTTTGGTGAGCCCAACTCGTTGATATTAAATGAGTTTCAGTCTGGCGTCTGGTTTTGACCGACATCAACTCACCACGAAAAAATTTAAATTAGCTAATATTCTAAGCCGAATTGGCTTAGACAATCTTAGGAGCACCTATGGCTGACAATAACGTTAGCGACGTAAATGCCGATGGCATGAGCGTTGAAGATCGAAAGAGGCGTCGTTTCCTCACTGGTATAACCGCAGGGTTTGGCGCTGTCGGCGTCGGCGTAGCAGTAGTGCCGTTTGTAATGAGTATGGCCCCAAGTGAACGCGCTAAGAACGCGGGCGCACCGGTTCAATTTGACTTTTCTAAACTTCAAGAAGGTCAGATGGTTAAAGTTGAATGGCGCGGTAAGCCTGTAGTATTGCTACAGCGCACCAGCGAGATGATGGCTGGCCTTGAGCAGATTGAAGACAATCTGGCTGACGTCGGTTCAGAGTCGAGTCAGCAACCGATTTATGCGCAGAATAAAAATCGTTCTGACGCAGCTCGTCCAGATCTTTTAGTGATGGAAGGTGTTTGTACGCATCTTGGTTGCTCTCCAGTAGAGAAATTGGCTATTGGCCCAGACCCGCAAATGGGCGATGACTCACAAGGTGGCTTTTTCTGCCCGTGCCATGGTTCTAAGTTTGATTTAGCTGGCCGAGTATATAAAAACGTACCAGCGACCACTAATATGGCTGTACCGCCGTATAGATTTGAAGGCTCCGTCATCCACATTGGTGACGACGAAGGGAGGATTACATAATGGCTATTCATCGTCATGACAACCATAAGAGTGCCAATGCATTGATGGAGTGGGTCGATAAACGATTCCCTGCAACCAAAGTTTGGAACGAGCATCTTGCCGAGTATATGGCAGCCAAAAATATCAACTTTTGGTATTACTTTGGTGCATTAGCTATTTTGATGTTGGTAGTGCAGATTGCGACGGGCATCTTTTTGATTATGCATTACAAGCCAGACGCTAATTTAGCGTTTGCTTCAGTCGAATACATCATGCGTGACGTGCCATTTGGTTGGCTAGTGCGCTATTTGCATTCAACCGGTGCGTCTATGTTCTTCGTGATCGTATATCTGCATATGTTCCGTGGCGTTATCTACGGATCACATCGCGAGCCGCGTGAATTAGTTTGGTTGATTGGTTGCGTGATCTTCGTCGCCTTGATGGCCGAAGCATTTATGGGCTACCTGCTGCCTTGGGGCAATATGTCATATTGGGGCGCGCAAGTAATTTTGTCTCTGTTTGATGTGATTCCATTTGTTGGCCCAGCGCTAACCGAGTGGATTCGTGGCGACTTTGTTATTTCTGACGCTACCTTGAATCGTTTCTTCGCGTTTCACGTAATTTTGATGCCACTAATCTTGGTAGCCTTGGTGTTCTTACATCTTGTAGCACTTCACCAGGTTGGTTCAAACAACCCAGATGGTATCGATATCTATGATAATGTTGACGAAGACGGCAAGCCTCTAGACGGCATCGCGTTCTTCCCATACATCGTAATCAAAGACTTGATCGGCGTGGCTGGTTTCTTAATCATCTATCTAGGCATCGTATTCTTCTGGCCAGACGGTGGTGGTGTGTTATTAGAGAAAGATAACTTCGCACCCGCAAACTCGCTGCAAACTCCTCCAGATATCGTGCCACTATGGTACTTCACGCCGTTTTATTCAATCTTGCGTGCCAGCACAACGTCATTGTTGTTCGCGCTCGAGATCATTACTGGCTTGGTAGTGCTTTGGTTGTGGATAAGAGCAAAGGTTAGTATTAAAGCCAAGATTGGTTTTACCTTGCTAGCCGTTGGTGTTTTCCTCGGTCTACAGTTCGGCAGCGGTAAAGCTTGGGGTGTTATCCTTATGGCCGCTGCGATCGTTTGCTTCTTTTTGCTACCGTGGTTAGACCGCTCACCGGTTTACTCGATTCGCTACCGAAGCATGCCGTTTAAAGTCGCCTTGGTATTGTTTTTAGCTGCGTTCTTAATCTTGGGCTACCTAGGCATGAATTCACCAACGCCGGGCAGAACCTTAGTAGCGCAAATATGTACCGTCATTTACTTTGCGTTCTTTGCATTGATGCCTTGGTTTACCAGTATTGGTAAAACTAAGCCATTGCCAAGCCGTATCGTTTACGAAGCACATTAGGAGACATTCAAATGAAAAAATTATCTCTATTATTAATTGCTTTAATCACCACTGCTGTCATCGGCTCTAGCGCATTTGCCGCTGGCGGTCATGGCGTCGCCGTTGATGAAGTGCACATGAATATGTCTGATAAGGCATCATTGCAAAATGGTGCCAAGTTATTCGTCAATTATTGTCTTTCTTGTCACAGTGCTCAGTATTCACGTTATAACCGTGTTGCCGAAGACTTAGACATTCCTCTGTGGCAGCTCAAGGAAAACTTGATGTTCACTACCGAGAAAGAAGGCGATTTAATGAAGGCCACCATGCTTGCTGAAGATGGCAAGAAATGGTTTGGTGTTGCGCCTCCTGACCTTTCTTTGGTCGCCCGTGTACGCAGCCCAGATTGGATATATACTTATCTGCGCGCCTTTTACCTTGACGAAAGCAGCCCAAGCGGTTGGAACAACTCCCTGTTCGAAAATGTTGCTATGCCACATGCGATGTATGAATTGCAAGGCGTACAAAAGGTTGTCGGTAAAGTTGAAAAAGGCGGTCACGGCCCGATTGATGCACATGCCGCTGTTGAAGCGCTAGGTGATCATACCGTGGTTGGTGACACGATCTTTGAGCTATCGCATCCAGGCAAGTTAACACCGCCTGAGTTCGATAAATCAATGGCTGATCTAACCGCATTTTTAACCTATATGGCTGAGCCAGCTCAGTTGCAGCGTAAAACTATAGGTGTTTACACACTCGCTTTCTTAATAATTTTATTGCTTCTTTGCATGATGCTTAAAGCAGAGTACTGGCGCGACGCTCATTAGCACGCGGCTATTAATTAACTAAGCTAGTTAAAAAACGCGTCTTGGGCTTACCCATGTCGCGTTTTGTTATTTTTAAAGAATGCATAAAATGCCACGCTATTTACTAAATAGCGGCGAACTGCACTCTATATTCCAATCTTAAAAAAGGAAATTAGTATGAATACACTCGCAACCAGACGCTCGATAATGACGCTTTACTCTGGAACAGACTGCGTGTTGAGTCATGCGTGCCGCATTGTCTTACAAGAAAAAGACATTGAATGCTAAGTAGTTTACACCGACCCTTCTGACTCATGCCAAGAGCTCGCTGAGTTCTACCCATACTACGAGACACCAACCTTGGTTGATCGTGATCTGATCTTGTATGACCCGTTCATCATCAATGAGTATTTAGACGAGCGATTACCACATCCGCCGCTTATGCCAGTAGACCCAGTGTCACGTGCAAAGCAGCGTTTGATGATTATGCGATTGAACCGTGATTGGTTTGACTCGCTAAAAGCATTACAAGAAGACAAGCGTGACAAAGCGGCTCATAAAGTACTTCGCGATGGTTTAATTGCAATCTCACCGTTATTCTCCGAGCAGGACTACGCGATGGGTGACGATTATTCATTGGTAGATGTTGTTTTGGCTCCGCTACTATGGCGCTTACCAACACTGAATATTATTTTGCCGAAGCAAGCTCAAGTAGTTGAAGAGTATTCTGAGCGTCTGTTCGCTCGTCAGGCTTTTCAAGATAGCATGAGTGATACTGAGCGTGATTTGCGCGGATTTTAATCCGCTTTAACGCTCTAATTGGTGACTGATACAATGACTTCGACAAAACCTTATTTGATGCGGGCCATTTTTGAGTGGACTGAGGACAATGGTTTCACAGCTCAAGTTTTGGTCGATGCCGAAGCTGATGGTGTCGAGGTTCCAAAAGCACATGTTGTTGACGGGCAGATAGTACTTAATATCAGCTCGTCAGCGGTGCAACTGCATATTATGGACAATGAATGTATTAGTTTTTCAGCCCGCTTTAGCGGTGTTGAGCAAGATATCTTCCTGCCAATTGACTGTATTTTGGCGATCTTTGCGCGTGAAAACTCACAAGGTATTTTCTTCGAAGACATGGACGACGGCGGCACTGATCCAGAGCCAAGCGGCCCAACTCGGATCCCTAGTGCACCGACTACGTTAAAAACTAAAACTAAGCCAAAGCCAAAGCCAAAGCGCGATACCTCGCATTTGAAGATTATTAAATAGTTAGCTTTTAGAAATCAGAGCCAGCAAAAATATCTTACTCGCTTCGCGGGTCGACTAAATTCCAATTCTTAACCTGTTGGTAAATAACCGCTGTTTCAATATGCGCTACCTCAGGTCTCTCAGCAAACGAGTCGAGTACAAAGTCTCTTAGTGTTTCAGCGTCCTTAACCGCTATATGAACCATAAAATCATTGGCGCCGCTTAAGTGATAAACCGTCACTACCTCATTAAGCTCGATTACATAGTTTTGAAACGCTTCCAACCCTACTCTTGAATGTTGATTCATTCGTATCGCTACCATCGCCTGCAAACCTAAGCCCAATGCGGTTAGGTCGACTTCAACATGGGCATCTCTAATATAGCCTCTAGCTCGCAGGTATCGAACGCGCTCTAGGCACGACGATGGCGCTAAGCCAATTTGTTCTGCCAACTCTTTATTGGCGATCCGAGCATTGTTCCTTAGTGCGGCAATTATTTCGAAGTCAATTTGGTCTATATCGTTCATTTGGCTATCATTCCGAATTAAATTTGGTCATGTTCAAGTATCACAAATATTGTATATGATAAGCGACAATTTAACGAATTATGAAAAGTGGTTTGGTGATGACAACGAACAAGCAAAAAGACATTTTCGAGGCGGCTGTAAAGCTCTCACCACGAAGAAATTCTACCCAAGCTACGAGTGTTAAAGAGTTGGCAGCTGAGCAGCTGGCGCACTTTAATATCGACGTTGACGGAGATTTAGGACGAGCCTTACTAAGTGCGGTAGAACGCGTTTATGAGTGTCAGGGTAATGTCGAACTGATGTGGCAAGAAACGCAAGCCAGCATGGCGTCGCTTGAGACCACCGAAAAGGCGGCCTTATTTAACGCTAAAAAATTTCTATCATTTCAATTAGCAAAAGTACTTGATACCTTACAGAACCCGTTCCGAAGTACTTACCAAGCACTAGGCTATAGCCAGTCGACGATGAGTGCCAAATCTGCTTACCCGATATTCGATAACGTCAACGCAATATTCTCAGCGACACCAGCAATCACGCGTACAGCAACCTATATATATGCGTGTGCCGAATGGATTAGCGATGCCTTTGAAGGTAAAGAGATGATGCTCGACATTTACTCTCGCCTGCTTAACCCAACCTCAATTTCACTGGCCAATCATATCGTCGACCTAGAGGCAGGCCCCTATGCCGGAGAGTATCTGGCTTGGAACTTTAATAGTGGCATGTCGGCCATCGACGCAACCCTATCACATGTTCTAGGGCATGAGGACATCCTCATTGCTAGCCAAAATATCTATGGCGGTGCGCACCAGCTAATTCACGATTGGTTTGCCAAGCCTTCTAACCTGAACATCGCCGTGGCTCAGTTCTCAGGCGAAGACTCAATCTCCTTTGTCGAAACTCTCGCTAAGGTTAAGCGCAAATACGCTGAGCGCCTCGCGGCCGGCAAACAGATTTACCTCTATATTGAATCACCGTGTAATCCACACGGTTATGTTTTAGACGTACCAGAATTATGTCGTCTAGCGCACCAAGCTGGAGTACGAGTAATATTAGATGCGACCGTTGGGACGCCATTCTTGGTGCAGCCTTTGCAGCGTGAAAATACCGATGAGCGGCCTGATTTTGTTATCCACAGCTACACTAAAGACTTAACCGGCTCAGGGTCGGTAATAGCTGGCTGCGTTATCGCGCGTAATGAAGATATGTTCATTCCCAAGGGTGTCAGTGGTTGGGAAAATACTCTGTTCTGGAATGTCTATTATATAAAAGGGGCGTTTTTAAATGCCGATACCGCTTTTGAGGTAATGGCCGGTATGCGCACATTAGAAGTGCGTATGCTAAAAAAATGCATCACTACAAAGATCTTTGCTACCTTTATGGATTCGCATCCGATGATTAAGGTTAACTGTAATGGCTTGGAGAGTAATAAGAATTACCCGTTAGCGCAGAAAAATCTTTTTCTCGGCTTTCCTTCGGGACTGTTCACTGTCGACATGGGCTCGGAAATACCAGATGCTGAGTTTCATCGTTTTTTCGATTGTCTAGAGCCCGCGTTCTCTCATATGATCAGTCTGGGCCAAACCAATAGTATTGTCAGTTGCCCTGGGCTTACTACCCATTCAGAGCTGAATGCCGAGCAGCAGGTCGAGGCACAGATTTTCCCCACCACGATTCGATTTGCAATGGGGATCGAAAACCCAATCGACTTAATCGAGCATATTGTTGCCGCTAGCGCCTTATCTATCGACCAAGCGATACCTGACTTTTCATCGCAGTTTATGACGATCGAAGATGCGCGTAAAATGGCAAAAGAAATTTATATCGACATGCAGACTTGCTATGTCGAGGCAATTATTTAACTCAGCAACGGCTGATGGTAACAAGGTTTTATGCAATGACTGATTTTATTCAATATCTACAGAACAATATCGATGAGGTTAAAGAGGCCGGCCTGTATAAAGCTGAACGACTCATCACCAGTGCCCAAGACGCTCGGGTCGAGGTTTCTTCAGGTGAATCAGTGCTGAATTTTTGTGCTAATAATTATCTCGGTTTAGCCAATAGTCCTGAGCTTATCGAGGCGGCTAAAAAAGGTTTAGATGAGCATGGCTTTGGTATGGCCTCGGTGCGCTTTATTTGCGGTACGCAAGACATTCATAAAACCTTAGAAGCGAAGATAAGTGACTTCGTTGGCATGCAAGACACGATTCTATACTCGTCTTGTTTTGATGCCAATGCAGGCCTGTTTGAAACAATTCTTGGCCCTGAAGACGCTATTATCTCGGACGCTCTAAATCATGCCAGCATAATCGACGGTGTTCGCTTGTGTAAAGCCACGCGTTTTCGTTACGCCAACAATGACATGCAGGAACTTGAGGCGCAGCTAATCGCGGCTACGGATGCAGAGGCTCGTTTTAAATTGATCGCTACCGACGGTGTCTTCTCAATGGACGGCGTTATCGCCAACCTAAAGGGCATTTGCGATCTGGCCGATAAATACGGTGCCATGGTGATGGTCGATGACTCCCACGCTATTGGTTTTGTTGGTGACAAAGGACGTGGCAGCCATGAACACTGCGAGGTGATGGGCCGCGTCGACATCATTACCGGCACTCTCGGAAAAGCCATGGGCGGAGCTTCGGGTGGTTATACCTCTGGTAAGCGCGAAGTAATTGAATGGTTGCGTCAACGTTCGCGCCCGTATCTGTTCTCTAACTCATTAGCGCCGGCCATTGTCTCGGCATCGATACGGGTGCTCGAAATGCTAAAAACTGGCGACCGTCTGCGTAATAGCCTAAGACGTAATAGCGTGCATTTTCGAAAACGTATGAGCGAGGCAGGTTTTACTTTAGCGGGTGCTGACCATGCGATTATCCCGGTAATGTTGGGCGACGCTAAACTCGCCGCTGAAATGTCTACGCGGATGCTCAAAGAAGGGGTTTATGTGGGCGGATTTTCGTTCCCTGTGGTACCAAAGGGGCAAGCTAGAATTCGTACTCAGATGTCGGCGGCGCATAGCCTTGAGCAAGTCGACTTTACTATTGATGCCTTTATTAAAGTGGGCAAAGAGATTGGAGTGATTAGCTAATGACAATGCAAATGAAAGCGCTAGCAAAACTGCATCCTGAAAAAGGCATTTGGATGACCGAGGCCGAAGTGCCAACGATTGGTCCAAATGACTTATTAATCAAGATCAAGAAGACCGCCATCTGTGGCACCGACATGCATATCTATGCGTGGGACCAGTGGTCGCAAAAAACCATTCCAGTGCCGATGATAGTGGGCCACGAATACGTTGGTGAAGTACAACAAATAGGGCAAGAAGTTGCTGGATTTAAAATCGGCGATAGAGTCTCCGGTGAAGGCCATATCACGTGTGGCCATTGCCGCAATTGTCGAGCTGGACGCCGCCATCTCTGCCGTAACACCTTTGGTGTTGGAGTTGATCGTCAGGGCGCCTTCGCTGAATATCTATCAATACCTGCGTTCAATGCGTTTAAAATTCCGGATAATATTAGTGACGACTTAGCGGCTATTTTTGACCCCTTTGGCAACGCTGTGCACACTGCTTTATCGTTTAATCTAATCGGCGAAGATGTGCTGATTACTGGCGCTGGCCCGATCGGCATAATGGCTGCTGCGGTGGCAAAACATGTTGGCGCTCGGCATGTAGTCATTACTGATGTGAATAATTATCGACTAGAACTGGCTAGTAAAATGGGTGCCAGTCGTGCGGTTAACGTGTCAGAGCAAAAAATTGAAGACGTGATGAAAGAGTTGGGAATGGCTGAGGGTTTTGACGTTGGCATGGAAATGTCAGGGGTGCCATCAGCCTTTACCTCAATGCTTGAAAATATGAACCACGGTGGCAAAATCGCAATGCTGGGTATTCCGTCATCAGATATGGCAATTGATTGGACTAAGGTGATCTTTAAAGGTCTAGAAATCAAAGGTATCTATGGCCGTGAGATGTTTGAAACTTGGTACAAGATGGCTAGCTTGATTCAATCCGGTTTAGACTTATCGCCAATGTTGACGCATCAATTTCCTGTCGATGAATTTCAGGCAGGTTTCGAAATGATGGAGTCTGGTCAGTCGGGTAAAGTGATTTTAGATTGGAGTTAGGACTTTGAGGGATAAGCCGCGTGCGGCTTATCCAAATAAAAAGCCACCCTGAGTAAAACAATCTTCAACCTTCGCTTGGCTGCGTATGACGGCGTTTCGGTTCAGGAGCACGAGATTGTCGATAAAGGCCGACGTCGTTTTCGTCGGCCTAATAGCCTTACTTAGCTTTAACCACGGTGCCTTCTTTCATAACAAAGCTAACACTCTCGAGCAATTGAATATTCTCTAAGGGGTTACCCTTGACCGCCACTATGTCGGCATATTTGCCAATGCTTAATGATCCTAAATTATCCGATTCGCCGAGTAGATCCGCGGCATTGACAGTGGCCGTTGTAATTGCCTGCATTGCCGTCATGCCGTTATCAACCATAAGCTTAAACTCTTGCGCGTTGTCACCATGATTGGAGACACCGCTATCGGTGCCGAACGCAATTTTTATACCGGCCTCAACGGCCTTAGCAAAGTTTTCTTTAAGCTGCGGGCCAATCGCTGCCGCCTTCGGGCGAACAATTTCTGGGAAATAGCCATCAATCTTAGCTTTCTCGGCAACAAACTCACCGGCTAGAATTGTCGGCACTAAGTAGGTGCCATACTTCTTCATTAGGCGGCGTGTTTCATCGTCCATCAAGGTGCCGTGCTCAATGCTATTGATACCGGCTTTGATCGCCCGTTTCATTCCCTCAGCACCGTGCGCATGCGCCGCAACTTTAAAGCCATAGTCTTTCGCCGCAGCCATAATTGCCTCAAGCTCATCGTCCATGAATTGCGGATTCTGACCACTTTTGGCGGTGCTTAGCACGCCACCAGTGGCGGTTATTTTTATCAGATCTGCGCCCTCTTTATAGCGTTGACGAACGGCTTTACGAGCCTCAGCAGCACCATTAACTACCCCATCTTTGGCATGCGGGTCACCCATCAAGTCGTCTCGATGCCCATTCGTCGGGTCAGCATGGCCGCCGGTTGTGGCCAATGATTTACCCGCTGTAAAAATACGTGGGCCTTGAGCCAGCCCTTGAGTAATCGCGTCGCGTAAAGATTTTGTTATGCTGCCATCGTCGCCAAGGTTGCGAACCGTAGTAAAGCCAGCGTCTAAGGTTAGCTCGGCATACTTGACCGCTCTAAAAGCATAGTCGGCGGTGTTTAAGGTAAAGCCCTCGATATAGGCGCGTGGGCTGCTTTGCGAGGTTAAATGGACATGCATGTCAATCAGACCGGGCAAACAGGTTGAATCACTTAGGTCGATGGTGTTAACGATTGAGCTTGTAGCATTTATTGAACTGATGCGACCATCAGTGACTTCGAAGCTGCGTGGGCCTGTTAGAGTTTGTTTTTCGACATCCACCGTAGCGCCACAATTGATAACAACATCAGCGGCCAAGACGTTACTACCAAGCAAGCTGATAGCCAGTGCAATAAGAGATTTTTTCATAGTATTTTTATCGGTGCGTTGATCATTGCGATTACCGTAACACATGTTAGGCTTGCGTTCCTTTCACAGCTTAACCTCATCGTCTTATGAAAAACAATCTAGGTCTGATATACGCATTTGCGGCGTATACCTGGTGGGGTTTCATTCCAATATTTTGGAAGCAGCTTAGTCATGTCGATAGCATCGAAATTGTTATGCATCGAATGGTCTGGGCCTGTGTGCTGGTAACCTTGCTGATTATCGTCAGTCGTCAGTGGCGACAATTTAAAACTTTATTTGCACAACCGAAGTTAATATTCAAACTGTTGATTGCCTCGGTTTTGGTGTCAAGCAACTGGGCGGTTTTTATTTGGGCGGTTAATAATGAGCACTTAGTGCAGACCTCATTGGGCTACTTTATGAACCCATTATTCAGCGTTGCATTGGGGGTGATTCTATTTGGCGAGGTGTTGCGCAGAGGTCAAATGTTAGCCTTATCGATTGCGGCTATGGGTGTCCTATACCTAGTGCTTTCATACGGAGTAGTGCCTTGGATATCCTTGGTTCTGGCAGTAACCTTTGCTTTGTATGGTGCGGTTAAAAAATCCGTCAGTGTGCCTGCTACTCATGGTCTAGCGGTTGAAACCATGTGTTTATTGATACCCGCGGCGGTCTATTTGTTTTACATCGAGCTACAAGGCAGTGGGCAATTCTTTGATCTTCCGAGCAATACATGGATGCTAGTACTTGGCGGTTTGTTTACGCTTGTTCCGTTAGTGTTGTTCGCTGCGGCGGCAAAAAGAATAAGCATGACAGCGTTGGGCATGACCCAATATATCGGGCCGAGTTTGCAACTGCTTATAGGGGTGTTTATATATAACGAACCTTTCGGTTCGCAAACTATGATTGCCTTTGGATTTATTTGGTTAGCACTCGCCATCTACTCTATGGATCAGCTTCGCCATCAAAATGTCTTACGTCGAGCACGCAAAGCACAAAAAAAAGTCCAACCAAATTAGTCTATTTAGTTGGACGTTTTATATCGTATTAATCTGGCTCTATCGGCTTAGATAACCCATTGCTTCTTCCATGCCTTTGAGGGTCAGCGGGTACATACGATCTTCCATTAAGTCTTGAATAATCTTAGTCGAATGCGTGTGCTGCCAATACTGCTTCGGCGTAGGGTTGAGCCACACCATCTTGTCGTAGTTATCGTTAAATCGTTTTAGCCAGTTAGCGCCGGGCTCACGATTCATAAAGTCTATGCTGCCGCCCGAATGGGTGATCTCGTAAGTAGCCATCGCCGCATCACCAACAAATATAATTTTATAGTCGTTGCCGTATTTGCGTAAAATGTCGTGTGTAGCGGTAACTTCGTCGTAGCGCATTTCACTGTTTTGCCACAGTCCGTCATAGACAAAGTTATGAAAGTAGAAGTACTCCATATGCTTAAATTCGATGCGTGCAGCACTGAATAACTCTTCGCAGGTTTTGACATACGGATCCATCGAACCGCCAACATCGAATAGCAATAATACTTTAACCGCGTTACGCCGCTCAGGCACCATTTTGATGTCAAGTAGACCACCATTGTGGGCGGTTGAATGTATCGTGTCGGCTAGGTCTAACTCGTCCTCAGCGCCAGAGCGCGCGAACTTACGAAGACGGCGCAACGCCATCTTAATATTACGCGTGCCCAGTTCAATGCTGTCGTCAAGGTCTTTGAAGTCGCGTCGATCCCAAACCTTAACCGCGGTACCGCTACCGCCTTCGCCACCGACTCGAATTCCTTCGGGATTAAAACCGCCATTACCGAACGGTGACGTGCCGCCAGTGCCGATCCATTTATTTCCGCCTTCGTGACGTTCTTTTTGCTCTTCGAGGAGTTTTTTGAAGGTTTCAATCAACTCCTCTAGGCCGCCCAGACTTTCGACTTTAGCTTTCTCTTCGTCGGTCAGTGTTTTTAGAAATTCGGTGCGTAGCCAATCTTCTGGAATTAACGCTTCGATGAAGTCGTCAATTTTTTCCAGTTCGGTAAAGTGGGCCTTGAACGCGCGATCGTACTTGTCGAAGTTCTTTTCATCTTTGACCATAATCAGGCGGGCAAGATAGTAGAACTGCTCCATGTCGGCGAACACAATGTGATGCTCTAGAGCGGTGATCAAGTCTGACAGTTCACTAAACGTGATTGGCAGACCTTGACGCCGTAGAGTTTGGAAAAAATTAAGCAGCATTGAGAGTTACGGGGATCAGTTACAGGCTTATTGAGGTCACGTAACGCTTTAAGCGTTACGTGTTTCGCGGCGATGCATAAAGGCAAGGCGTTCAAGCAACTGAACGTCTTGTTCGTTCTTTAATAGCGCGCCATAAAGTGGTGGAATCGCTTTATGGTTGTCTCGGTCTTTCAAAATTTCGTCCGGAATATCATCAGCCATGAGTAGCTTTAACCAATCGATTAACTCAGAGGTCGATGGTTTCTTTTTCATGCCTGGCACTGAGCGCACTTCAAAGAACACGTCTAGCGCTTCTTTAACTAAGCTTTGCTTGGCCTTGGGGTGATGTACCGCAACAATTTGTTCCATGGTGTTGCGATTAGGGAAGTTAATGAAGTGGAAGAAGCAGCGACGTAGAAACGCATCTGGCAATTCTTTTTCATTATTTGAAGTGATAATAATAATTGGCCGATGCTTGGCCTTAATCGTTTCACCCGTCTCGTAAACGAAGAACTCCATCTTGTCGATTTCAACCAACAAGTCATTTGGGAATTCAATGTCGGCTTTATCAATTTCGTCGATAAGCAGAACAACTTGCTCATCGCTCTCGAAAGCTTCCCACATTTTGCCTTTATCAATGTAGTTGCCAATATCGTTTACGTCGGCATCGCCCAACTGTGAATCGCGTAGGCGTGAAACCGCATCATACTCATACAGGCCTTGCTGAGCTTTGGTAGTTGATTTAATGTGCCATTGAATTAAGCGCTTACCCAAAGAGGCTGCTACTTCTTCTGCCAACATTGTTTTGCCGGTACCAGGCTCACCTTTAATTAATAGAGGGCGCTGTAGAATGATGGACGAGTTTACCGCGAGGCTTAGGTCGTCGGTTGAGATATAGCTGTCGCTGCCGTTAAATTGCATTTTTCACCTGCACAGATTCCAAAGTTGGTATATTTCTCGAGGCCAGAGCATAAGGTCATGGCAAAACTAAAGTGTTAACTGTTTTACCGATCCGACCATTAAGCTACGGTCTCTTCTAATCAAGCCGAGCAGTATAGAGCAACTACCTGAATAATTTGTATGCCTAGCGATCAATATCAGTCATCAATGTTCAAAAAACAGACACATGTCTTGAAACTTTTCGAGGCGGAGGTCGAATATTGGCCTGAATTCTACCAAAGTGATCGAAGTTGGCTGTTATATCGGCAAATCTTGCAGCAGACGCAATGGCTACAAGGCCGGCTTACGGTTTATGGAAAACAGCATTTGGCACCTAGATTGTCCTGTTGGTTCGGAGAGTCTTGGATGAATTACTCCTACTCGAACCAGACTATGTCGGCGTCGGCGTTGACGCCGTTGCTGATTGAGATTAAAACCGAGATCGAGGCGCGCACCGGCGCGAACTTTAACAGTGTCTTAGTTAATTACTATCGAGACGGTCAAGACTCTAACGGTTGGCACAGTGACGACGAGCCCGAGTTGGGCCGTGATCCAGAAATCGCCTCGCTTAGCCTTGGTGCACCACGCGACTTTCACCTGCGTCATAAGTTCGAAAAAACACATAAGCATAAAATGTCACTTGAGCACGGCAGTCTGTTGATGATGCGAGGCTCAACTCAATCCTGTTGGCAGCATCACATTCCGAAACGAGCCAACGCTGAGGGTCGAATAAACTTAACCTTTAGAACCATTGTTAAACAGACAGTGTAGATTTTCTTGCTGTTAATTAGGTGCGCAGGGACAACCTTTATGGCTTTAATCTGGTAACTAAGCTGTTTTGCGGTCGTCGTATAACCTTTTATCGATAAACAGCCCCTGAGACTCGAGTTTTCGGTCTTAGAGATTTGGAAATCGCTCGAATATCGGTAGAATATGCGCCCCAATGCTTTTAAGCAAAAGCATTTCCAATCTGTGTGTTTTGTAGAATTGAGTATCGTCATGACTGAATCATCTATTTCTAAAATTAGAGTTGAAAATAATTCGGCGCCGAAACCGTCGGCCGAGTCAGTAGCTGTGGTTAGCTCACGGGGCAAGGCAGTGTTGCCCGAAGGCGTTAGTCCTAAAAAAGTCTTTATTAAGACCTTTGGCTGTCAGATGAATGAGTATGATTCGAACCGTAGGCTCGACTCGCTTAACCATTCTCACGGCGTTGAATCGACCAAAGTTGAAGCCGAAGCCGACATTCTTTTGCTCAACACCTGCTCGGTACGTGAAAAAGCTCAAGAAAAAGTGTTTCATCAATTGGGACGTTGGAAGCATCTAAAAGTTAAAAACCCCGATCTTGT
>JAWUZB010000113.1:0-9707 GCA_034110505.1 Gammaproteobacteria bacterium | reverse complement strand
CAAAATAAAATCATTTATGGGCACAAGCAAGAATGCGGTGATGACTCAAATATGGGTGGCGATGTGTGTTTATCTGATTCTCGCGTTCCTGAAGTTACAGTCCAAGTCGAAGAAAAGCGGCCAACAAATTTTCCGAGTATTGAAGCTATACCTGTTTGAGAAACGAGACCTAATGGCCTTAGTTCGAGGTGACCCAATCAATCACCAAAATTACAACCCAAACCAATTTTCGTTGTTGTGAAAGTTAACGGGACAGCAGTGATCTAAAGCCATTAAATCAAACATATGTGTTCGGTTTCTGGCGCGTGCTATGACCTTAGTATTGGGGAAATGTTGCTTCAAATTTTCGGCTGTTTCAGTGGCTTTTTCAGGGTCATCAATACAAATTAAAACAACATCGGCCGTTTCAGCTCCAGCGGTTCTGAGTAACTCAGTGTCGGCAGCATCACCGTAATAAACTTTATTGCCAAATGGCCGCACAAACTCAATATGATCGCCATCGTGATCAATCAAGGTTGTTTCAATATCTTGGGTATGCAGCAGTCGTGACGCAACTTGCCCTACCCTACCAAAGCCGAGGATAAGCACTTTTTGCCCCTTGTCTTGAGGTGCTTCTGCGGTTTTATCACTAGGCTTAACTCGGGCCTTTGAGCGCCAGTCGAAGCCAATCAGCATATGCGGTGTCACCGGCATTGATATGGCGATAACCGCATTACACCGAGACACCAGTGCTGAGTCCATTAATCCTTCGGCGCTGGCGAACTGAAATAACACAAAGCCAAACTCTCCAGCTTGAGAAATAAGGCACGCAAACAGAAAATTAGACGGCAGCGATAAACCAAAAATACGGCCAACTCCGAGTAGCACCATTAACTTCAATATCAGTAATAAAGCGGCACTTCCAAAAATCGTAATCGGAGATTCAGCAATTACGTTTAGATCTAGTGACATGCCCACGGAGATAAAAAATAAGCCCAATAGAAGTGCCTTGAATGGTTCTAGATCTCGCTCTAGTTGATGTCGATAGTTCGAATCAGCAAGTACAACACCGGCAAAAAAAGCACCTAATGCAGGCGATAGACCAAGCCAGCCCATCAGCAGTGCGGCGCCAATAACAAGCGCTAATGCTATGGCGGTAAAGGTCTCACGTATTTTACTTCTGGCAACAATTTTAAATAGTGGTTGCAGTAGTAATCGGCCAGCTAAAATCATTCCTCCGAAAACCGCCAATATCGCTCCACCGTAATACCATCCAGTAAGACCACCAACCTCAGAGGCTTGATGGCCGTCGCTTACGTCGGTGACAATAGTCGATGCTTGGTTAATAAAGTTTTCAGCTAGAATTGGAACCGCCGCGATCATTGCTATAACGATGACATCTTGAAAAAGTAACACCGAAAATGCCGACTGGCCTGCATCACTCATCAACATTTTACGGTCTTGCATTACTTGTATTGCGACCGCAGTAGACGATAAAGACAAAGCCATACCAATAATTAAGGCGGTACCAATATTCGAATTAGTACTAAATAAAATGAATGCACAGGAAACAATTAAGGTTGTAATGCCTACTTGCAGCCCACCAAGACCGAGTAAGCGGGTCCTCATTGTCCAGAGTTCTTTGGGTTTAAGTTCTAGACCAATAAGAAACAACATCATTACCACTCCAAACTCACTGAAGTGCAATATCGTCTCAGGTTCTGTAATCAGTCCAGCTACAGACGGACCGATCAATATGCCGGCCAATAGATAACCAATGACAGAACCAAGCCCTGAGAGTTTTATCAACGGGACAATAAGTATTGCCGCGCTTAAAAACACGAAAACAGATAAGAGAAGAGAGTGTTCCATTTTAGAATTCAGGCTATTGGTGAGAGTACGTTATATTGCTAGGGTGGAAGTTTAACAGCTTGCCGTTGGTGCCATTAGCGAGAAAAGACAGGTCTCGCGAATACCCAACCCCTATTGAGCTCACTCACCCCTAAGCCTTCTAAGCTCAGCCGATGAACAAGCCCGAAGCCAAAAGGAACCAGCTATGAGTACCTACTTAGATGACTTTATCTTCTGATCGTCTTTCAGGCCTTGCAGGTCAATGCCAAGCCGACTCATCATTGAATATAGAGTACTTCTATTTTTAAGGCCCATCATTTCAGTGGTTTGAGTAATGTTGTTATTGCATTTATTGAGCGTATAGAAAATGATTTCTTTCTCAATGCCGATATGCAGATTCTTGTAGGCATCCGTTTGGTGGCCATTGTGAACATAACCATCAACAAGGGTCATTAAATTATTTGCGACAGTTCGCTCGGGCGAGAATGGCAACAATCGGCGCACATCAGATAGTTTGTGCTTAGACTCTCCTTTTATCACGATGACTAGAAAAAGTGCGGTTGCAACAGGGCCTAATATCGCCGCATTAAAATCTATACCGTTGATTTTCAATGTAATCACCAGCAATGCAACCAGAATCACGGGAGACAATGCGAACAAACTGTAAAGACAACGAATCGACGCTAATGGCGACGAAGCGCTTCTATATCGATATAAAAGCGCCGCGATATTGGCAAATAGTGTCGCCAGTAAAAAAACCATGAACAGCTCGTAATAAGGGCCTTTAACCGCAGCAACTGAATAACCAATCGAATATTGACCTGCTACGATGATATCGGTAAACAGCACGAGTACAGACAAAATTGTCGCACTAATTACCAGCGAGATGGTGGTGTAAATATTTTCCAGCCTACTTATCGCCAGACCATGCAAGAGCATGTACATAAGCAGATAAATGGTTGCAACATAATAGGGGCGAAAAAACGCTTCTAAAGAATGGCCATTTAAAAACTGAATATAGCCACCTAATTCGATCGCATTATGGAACGCAAAAACAAAGATAAGTGATAATAATAAAAGCGAAACTTTTCCGCCTCTTGCGGCTGTTAGCAAGACGAACAACTTAAACAATAAGCTCGCTAACGCAGGCATAAAATATAGACTCATCACTTACACTCCATTTAGGTTTACACAACATATCCGAACTGACCTGCCACAAGTCCAGAGCCCGCAAACAGACCGACTATTCGATCTCCCACCTTCAGACTATCAGAATCGACAAGTTTTTTGAAGCTGACTGGTAAAGTCGCGGTTGTAATATTACCCAGATATGGGTAAGTTTTAACCGCTTTGCGCTCGTCAACACTATGCAGACTTAAGGTTTGATTAAATGTCGCCTCCCCTGTTTGATGAGCCAGTGCCCAATCAATACCATCCCACCCTAAGTCATAAAGCGTCTCATCAAAAATTTTCTTATTCAGCTGAAACCCACGAGCGACAATTTGCGCCATGTTCATGCGCGCATCAAGAGAGCCGTCAGAGCGATACTTGTAATGACATAGCTCCACATGCCGGCTCTCGCTACGTTGATTAAACTTCATGAAGCCAGATTTGCCATCAGCCGATTGGCCGACAATAACAGCACCACCGGCATCACCAACCGACAGCCCGCCCCATAAGTGCTTTGCCTCTTCAATCGGCACGCCTCTTTTCAAGGTATCAGCAACTGTGCGTAAAATCCTGGTGGTCACCTCACCGGTCACCACCAGACCGTGCGCGATCATGCCAGATTCAATCAGTGTCGACGCCAACTTAAGACCATCAACAAAACCAAAGCAAGCATTAGCTACATCAAAAACATGATTGGCTTTTAAGCCCAGAGCGTTTTGAATTATGTGCGCCGTTGCCGGTTCTGGCTTGTCGCGTTCTATACCGCAAAAAATCACCGCATCAATTAGGCCAGGATTGAAGTCTGGACAACGATCAAAAGCATCTTGTGCTGCACGTATGGCTAGCTCTGATGGATTCATTGAGCTCGGCGCCATCCGGCGCTCAATGATACCCATTTTTTTTGACATCCAGTCATGTGGCATTCCATATTTTTTTTCGCTGCCAATGTCTTGCATTAAATCGTCAGAATTAAGTTTTTGACTGGGTAGATAGGTACCAACACCTATCATCTGCGTACGAATAATTGGCTTAAGTTGGTGTACTTGTTGCAGTAACTTGTAGTTAATTTCGTTCATGGTCGTCCCCGAATAAGGATTGTTTTATAGGAACCACATGATTGCATAGCTTAATTTTAAGGCGAAAAAATAAACTCGAAAGCTAAAAGGGTCAGCGTCTGAGAGTAGCCAATGGTGAAGGTAAGCGTTCGCAAACCACTGATTTAGATCGATTAACGGCGGCTGATTTATTCGATAGAAAAACAAAAAGAGAACTCGAAAATAAGACTTTTTGTCGTATTTACTAAGTTTTTTACTCTAAATTTGACCGGCTTTGATAACGTTAAGTTGCTATTTAGTGTTTGTTTGTAGTCAGTGATCCTACGCAAATGTCATGATATTTATCCATATCTAACCATTTGAAGAAATATCATGAATGAAATCAACTACAAGCTTTTACTACAAACTCGCCAACTTAGACCGATTATTCGAACTAAAGTGATGGCCGTGGGCAGTTATCTTCCTAAGCAGCGAGTGACCTCTGAGGAGATAATGCAGGAGATAGAAACCGAGAAAAAATATGGCCTACCCCATGACTGGATGTCTGAAGAAATGGGTATCATTGAGCGTCGAATGGTATCGGACAACCAGCGGCCATCGGAGCTAGCCATCAAAGCTGCAAACAACGCCTTAAACTCTTGCCCAGAGTTAGATCCTGACCAGATAGATGCCGTCATTTTTTGCGGTATTGAACGGGATAGACCCGAGCCAGCAACGGCACACATTGTGCAGCATGCGCTAGGTTTGAAAGCCAACCATGTATTCGATGTAGCCAACGCTTGCTTTGGTTTTTTTGATGGTCTCAAACTCGCATCCAGCTTGATCGAGTCTAGCGCTATTAAATATGCACTAATAGTGACCGGCGAAGTGACCACAAAAATGTCTCGCGTTGTCAGTAAACAACTGAAAAAAGGAATGCCCCCAGAGGAGGCCAAGCACCTCTGGGGGATGTTATCTGTTGGCGATGCCGGAGGCGCTATGATAGTCGGGCCCGCTGACAACGGTGATTCGGGTTTCATGAAATTTCATCAAGCGAGCAAGAGCCAATATTCAGGTTTATGTCACTACAACTGGAAGCCAAATGGCGAGGTTGAGGCGCACATGAATATGGGGCAAATCGTAGCCCGTGGTTTGCAACTGAATAAACGGATATACCGCGAAACGCTGCAAGAATTAGGCTGGAGCAAAGTCGATTGGGTGGTCGCGCACCAAACGGGTGATGCAACGTTCGAACACGCAATGGCACTGCATGGCATAAATAAGCACAAAATTGTAAAAACATATCCCAAACTCGGTAATATCACCACAGCAACGTTACCGTTGAGCTTTCAAAAGTTGATCGATTCTGGTAATTTAAAAACTGGAGACAAAGTCGGAGGCCTATTTGCAGGCTCCGGTCTGGTCGCTGGCCAATTCGGATATGTAGCATAAGCAACGGAGAAGTGTAGGTCGATGAGTATTTATTTTGTACCCGCGTTAATCGCATTAGTGTTTAAGTTTTTGGTGTTGGCTTATGCCTTGAGAGGAGGCAAGGTCTCGCTCCTTTTTCTATCGTTGATAATCGTGTTCGCCGCCCACAATGCGATTGAAGTATTAGGTTACTTCAACGTTCAGAGCGAGGTCGCAGTTAATATATTTTTTCGTTTATATTACGTAGCGACCGCTTATTTGGTTCTGTACATACTGCTGCACGGCCTATCAGTAAGTAAGCTTGAGAACACCGTAAGCACCAGTATATTGGTAATCCTATGTACTAGCCTGTCCAGCTTAATGTTATTCACTGACACTGTTATAGCCGGTCAATACTCAATCGGCTATACATTGACGGCGGTTAAAGGCTCTTTATACTGGTTGTTTTCAGCCTACCTACTCATCGCCTTACTAAGCAATTTTGCAGTTCTTTTTTACGGCCGCCGAAGCGCAAAATCACAGCTTGGCTCGGTCCGATGTAGCCATAGCTTGGTCGCACTCGCTCCAATTATGCTGGTTTTGCTTATCGCGCTGATTTTCAAAATTACTGATATTGGAATCAATGCCACGGGCTTAGCGCCGATTGCAACCGCGCTCTTTTTAGCCATTATTCTAAAAACCGAATCTAAGCATAAATTATCCGACTTAAGGCGGTTAATGCCCTTATCTGCCGAGCGGGAAACAAGCAATAGTTTCATGGATTTATTGGATAACTATATTCAAAGAGACGATCGCAGTAATGTCTACAAAGAACTCCAAGCGGGTATCGAGAAAGAGATCATTATGTACAGCATAAAGAAGTGCGATGGCAATATTAGCAAGACAACCAAGATGATGGGGCTTAAAAATAGAAGCACTCTGTACTCTATGATGACCAGGCTTGAGATGAATCTGAAGGAAGTTAAACAACCAAGCACAGATTAGCTTAGAGGCAAATCAAGCGTAAGAATTTTCTAACAGGAATGAACCAGCGGTAGTGGGCATATCGGCCGTATCTAGGTTATCTTTAATAACCACAGGAATGCCGTGCATTGGCGATCTTGGTCCTTTTTTTAGTCGTTCAGTATCTAACGCGCGAGCTTGCTTCAGCGCATTCGGGTTCAGCCACAGCACGGCATTAATTGCTGGCCCTTTTTTATTGTAGGCTTAGACTCTGTGCAAATAAAGTTGAACTAATTTTTCTGAATTAAGAGTGCCCGCATCAAAAGCGGCATTAATGTTAGTAATGGTCGCCGACGATAACTCGACTTCCACCGCATACCAATCAGTCAATGTGAACAACAAACTGAACAGCAAGCAACTTAAACTGCCATACCTGGCAGATTTAACACTATTCCGAATCAAAGACCTAAACATATGACTAAATTCCTAACCTTATAATTGAAATAATCTAAGCAAATTATACGGTAGTTAACTTTTGCTCGAAAGCACCTTAGATATATCAGATGCTGTAACCCTACCCCAAATTTGCCGCCGTAGTTTGAATGTTTCTTGTGACTAATTATCAAATCCTATAATGGCGTGCCTTAAAGTTTCTCTTTTTCAGGTATTGGCATACATATCGATAGAATTGGACTCAGTCATACCTTTTGAGCCGAGATAAGATCAATTCAAAAAATGCTAAGTGAATTCATAGCTTTAACTCTCGGACTCAAATACAATGAAATAAACTATTGTCATAATCAATGCCAATAAATAAAAAATTAAACCAAAGAGCCGAAAACTAATCATGAACAAAACTCGCTTTTATTCATTCGAACTTGTAACTCTGCTGCTTGCGCTGCTGGTCATTGCATCACCTACTTTAGCGGTAAGCGATGTACCGGCTTCACCTAACGTTGTTGTTATTTTAGTCGATGATGCAGGTTTAATGGACTTTGCCCCGTACGGCGGTGAAGCGCGTATGCCAAACATTCAACGTTTGACTGACCAAGGCGTTCGTTTTACTAACTATCGTACTTCCCCATTATGCGCTCCTTCTCGAGCGATGTTGCTTACCGGCATCGATAATCACCGCACCGGTGTGTCCACCATTCCTGAGGTGATACCACCTGAGCATGAGAACAAACCTGGTTACACACTGTCGCTTGAGCCCGGTATTAAAACAATTGCAGATCATCTACGTGCGGCTGGCTACCGAACCTATATGACCGGTAAATGGCATATGGGTAGCCGTGTACAAGACCTGCCTTTTAGCCATGGCTTTGATCGCTCTTTCTCACTCGATGCTTCTGGTGCCGACAACTGGGAACAGCGCCCGTACATGGCCTATTACACCAGCGCGCCTTGGTATGAAGATGATCAACCAGCGACATTGCCGGAGGACTTTTACTCATCCAAGTTTATTGTCGACAAGATGATTGAATACATAAGTGCCAATAACGCTAGTGCCGAAAAAATCAGTAATGATGCCAATGGCGAGGCCGAAAACCAGCAACCCTTCCTCGCCTATTTAGCCTTTCAAGCGATTCATATTCCGATCCAAGCACCACGAGAGTTCACTAAAAACTACAAAGGAGTTTATGACCAAGGGTGGCATGCGCTACGACAGAAACGTTGGGAAAAAGCACAACAAATCGGTTTAATTCCGGCCGGATCACCACTCGCCCAAATGCCAAAGGGCTCGCGGGACTGGGACGCTCTTAGCGATCAAGAACGGCGTTATTATGCCAAGACGATGGAGGTTAATGCCGGCATGCTCGAGGCCATGGACCATCACATTGGTCGTCTAATAGATTGGTTAGAGAGCAACGGTGAAATGGACAACACTCTGTTTATTGTCACCTCTGATAACGGTCCGGAGTTCAACGATGTTCTTAGCATCCCAGGTATGGGGCTGTGGAAAGCAGTCAGTGGCTACAACGGCGACATCGACACTATGGGTGAAAAAGGCAGCTTGGTATCGATTGGTCCCGAGTGGGCATCTGCGGCCGCGTCGCCGAATAAAATGTTCAAGTTTTACAGCAGTGATGGCGGTATCCGAGTGCCTTTAATCATAGCCGGGCCATCTATCGCTCAAGGGAAAATGCAAAAATCCTTTAGCATGGTTACCGATATTACTCCGACGCTATTGGATTATCTGAATATCCAAACTGCAGAAGATACTGGTGACATAGCTATCACTGGGCGTAGCTTGCTGCCGGTGCTTAATGGCGTCAGCAACGACACCTATAGCCAAACCGATGCAATAGGTTTAGAAGTTGCTGGAAATGCAGCTTTGTTTAAAGGCCAATACAAATTAGCACGTAACCTCGCTCCTCATGGCGACGGTGCTTGGCGCCTATTCAATGTGCAAAAAGATCCTGGTGAAACTACCGATTTAAGCCAACAACGCCCAGATCTTTTTAAACAACTGCGTAGCGATTATAACCAATACGCCATTGCGAATGGCGTGCTGCCTCCACCCGCCGACTATAACTGGGCTGAACAACTTATTAGCAATACCTATAAAAAACTATTTGGTGTGTATAAATTTTACTTGCTGTCATTGCTACTCTTGATAGTGGCCATACCCTTCTGGTTGCTAAGGCGTAAGCGGTCAGCACAAGTATTAACATAGTTTGTGCCAATACTAATTGATCTGTATCATCGCCAAACAATACAAATAATCTGAATTTCGCTGCTCAAGTTAAAGGGACAAATGTATATGAAAAAATTAGTGCTAATAATATTTTGTGCCACCGCAATGTCATTTTTTGCCTGGCAAAACCGTCTTGATATTTTAATTTGGGCTGCGCCAACGCTAACCAATATATTAAATCCGACAGCACCAAATCGGCCTATAGCATGGCAACAAGGGCCGGCTGAGGCAGCTCTCCCAGCCAATCAGCGAGCGCCAAATATAGTGTTGATATTAGCCGACGATCTCGGCTTTAACGATATTTCGTTTTATAACGGTGGCGCCGGTGACGGTGCCCTGATGACACCTAATATTGATAAAATTGCAGCACAAGGAGTGGTGTTCGAAAATGGCTATGCGGCAAACGCAATTTGCGCACCGTCTCGAGCGACACTGTTGACTGGCCGATATTCAACTCGTTTCGGTTTTGAATACACCCCAATATTTAAATTGGGCCCAAGAATATTTCAATGGATGGAAGAACTAGAACCGGGTCCATTGCCGCTGCTGGTTGACGTTGAGGCCGCAGCCGAGCTACCTTCGATTCAAGACCTTGGCATGCC
>JAWUZB010000112.1:0-36406 GCA_034110505.1 Gammaproteobacteria bacterium | reverse complement strand
GTATCTGTAGAGCTTCAACAAAACGTAAATTTTAAAGGCACTTCTGCTAGCGGCCACGACATAATGATGGACGGCCCCGAAGAGTTTGGCGGTGAAAACCTCGGCGCCAGACCAATGGAAACTATGTTAATTGGTATGGGTGGATGTGCTTCTTTTGATGTCGTGCATATTTTACGTAAACGTCGTTTGATGGTTGACAGTTGTGTCGCCGACATTGAGGCAGAGCGCGCTGAAACCGAGCCTAAAGTATTCACTAAAATTCATTTGCACTTTAAAGTTAGCGGTCAAAAATTAACTGAAAAAGCTGTTGGCTTGGCGGTTCAGCAGTCGGCTGAAAAATATTGCTCAGCATCAATAATGCTCGGCAAGACGGCTGATATAACCCACTCGTTCGAGATTTTATAATGAGCTTACCGAGACCACAGCATGCTGGCATGCGACACGTTGCATTAAATGTTTTAGACCTGCCTCAGGTAGAGTCGTTCTATGTTGATTTGCTCGGCTTCGAGGTTGAATGGCGACCCGATGAAGATAACGTTTATCTTTGTAGTGGCGTCGACAACCTAGCGTTACATAAAGTTGCGGATACCGGTTCTAAAGCACAAGCACTAGCGCACACGGGTATTATTGTTGATCTCATTGATCAAGTAGATCAGTGGTATGACTATCTGCTTGAAAATAAGGTTAAGATGATCAACCAAGCGAAAACGCATCGCGATGGCGCACGCAGTTTTTACTGTTGCGACCCGGAGGGTGTGGTTGTGCAGGTTATCTATCATCCGCCCCTTTCTAAGGGCTAGTGAATGTAGGGCCATTTGAGATCCTTGGTTGCGAACCAGCGAAGGCTCTCAAAAAATACTCAAAACCCAGCTATAAATCCCAGCCACAAGCAAATTAGCAAAAATAATCCCCGATAAAACACTGCACTCTCAACAGTGTTACCGCTACAATGCACGGTTTACGCCTGAACCATGTTTAGGCTGGCCAACACCGTAAGTAGCACACCATCATGCCGCAAGAATATAACCCCAGCGAAATTGAAGTTAGCGTCCAAGCTAATTGGCAAAAAACAGAGATCTTTAAAGCCGTTGAAGACAGCGCCAAAGAGAAGTTTTATTGCTTGGAGATGTTTCCGTATCCCTCAGGCAAGCTGCATATGGGGCATGTGCGTAATTACACCATTGGTGATGTTATTAGTCGCTACCAACGCATGCTTGGTAAAAATGTTATGCACCCAATTGGTTGGGATTCATTTGGCTTGCCAGCTGAGAATGCAGCGATCCAAAATAACACGGCTCCGGCCGCATGGACTGACGATAATATCGCTGAGATGCGCGGCCAGTTAAAGCGTTTGGGTTTTAGCTACGACTGGAGCCGAGAGCTTACAACCTGCAAGCCTGATTACTACAAGTGGGAGCAATGGTTCTTCACTAAGCTGTATGAACGGGGTCTCGTCTACAAAAAAGAATCGGAAGTCAATTGGGATCCAGTTGATCAAACCGTGCTGGCTAATGAGCAAGTCATTGATGGACGTGGTTGGCGTTCAGGCGCGCTGGTTGAAAAGAAAAAAATTCCTCAGTGGTTTATCAAAATCACAGACTACGCGGAAGAACTTTTGAGCGGGTTAGACGACTTAGACGGTTGGCCTGATTCGGTTAAAACTATGCAGCGAAACTGGATCGGCAAGTCAGTTGGTGCCGAAGTAGAGTTCGAGGTCGAAGGTGGCGATAATCTGAGAGTCTTTACTACTCGTCCAGATACGCTTATGGGTGTCACCTATTTAGCCGTTGCTTCAGATCATCCATTGGCCGTTCAGGCTTCCGAGGCTAGCGGCGAAATTGCTGCGTTTCGTAAGGAGTGTGCGCAGAGCTCAACTGCTGAAGCGGACATGGAGACCATGGAAAAACGCGGCATTAGCTTAGGCATTACCGCGAAGCATCCGATGACCGGTGATCAAATACCGGTGTGGTGCGCCAATTTTGTCTTGATGACTTATGGCACTGGCGCCGTAATGGCGGTACCTGCTCACGATCAACGCGACTATGAATTTGCAAGCAAATACGCAATTGACATCAAAGCTGTGATTTACCCAGCTGACGGTGAACTTGATATTAGCCAAGCGGCATTTACCGATCTTGGTGTGCTTAAAAACTCAGCTGAATTTGATGGTCAAACATCAGATCAGGCAAAGGTTAGCATTACCGCATGGTTAGAGAAAAATAACCTTGGCGAGCAACAAATTAACTACCGTTTGCGCGATTGGGGTGTCTCTCGCCAACGCTATTGGGGCTGTCCGATCCCATTTATCTATGACGCCGATGGTAATCCTACGCCCGCCACTGAGTTCCCTGTTGAATTGCCGACCGATGTTGTCATGGATGGCGTTGGTTCGCCAATTAAGAAAATGTCGTCCTTTATCGATACCGTGCACCCGATTACCGGCGAAGCGGCGCAACGTGAAACAGACACGTTTGACACATTTTTCGAATCGTCATGGTATTACGCGCGTTATTGCTGCCCTGGTTTAGACACTGACATGCTTGATCAGCGGGCCAACTATTGGTTACCTGTTGATCAATATGTTGGTGGTATCGAGCATGCCGTTATGCATCTATTGTATGCACGCTTTTTTCATAAATTAATGCGTGACGTTGGTTTGATTGAGTCTGACGAGCCATTCACTCGCTTGCTGACGCAGGGGATGGTAACCGCTGAAACATACTTCCGTATTGCCGATGATGGTAAGCGCAGTTTCTACAATCCTAAAGACGTAGAAGTCGCTTTAGATGATAAAGGTAAGCCTGCCGGCGCAACTTTAATCTCCGACGGGCAAGCGGTTGAGTCTGGTGGCATAGAAAAAATGTCTAAGTCTAAAAACAATGGCGTTGACCCACAGAGCATGATTGATAAATACGGTGCCGATACGGTGCGCTTGTTTACAATGTTTGCCGCTCCTCCAGAGCAATCATTGGAGTGGAACGACGACGCCATCGCTGGTGGTTCGCGATTCTTGCGTCGAGTCTGGAGTCTGTTTGATAAGCACAGTGAGGCCTTGGCCGCGGTCAAGCTCAAGCCGATGATCGAGTTAGATGGTATTAATCCAGCGGCAAAGGCTTTACGATTAATTACTCATACGATCATTCAGCGTGTTTTATTTGACTTTGAACGTCAGCAATTTAATACCGTTGTGGCGGCCGCAATGGAACTTACCAATGCGGTCGAGAAGGCTAATTTCGCGCAAATGGGTGATCATGGTGATGCCGTTTTGTCTGAAGTTTGTCATGCCTTGGTTAAAATTCTTGCGCCGATTACGCCGCACTTGTGTGAATATTTGTGGTCGCTGTATGGCACTGAGCAATCGCTAGAAGACAGTGGCTGGATTTCGGTTGACGAGTCGGCATTGGTTAAAGATGAAATAACCTATGTAGTGCAGGTGAACGGTAAATTACGGGCTAAGCTCGAGGTTGCCGCGTCGGCCACTAAGCCGGAAGTTGAAGCCTTAGCGATGGCCGACGAGAACGTAGTACGCTTTTTAGAGGGCTTAACGGTGCGAAAAGTCATCGTTGTACCGCAACGGCTGATTAATATTGTGGCGAATTAATTCCGCAATCATGCCCGCTTACGCTAAAATCCAATTGAAACGAATAAATACAAGGTCTGAAAATGCTCAATAACATCATACGCTCTGCACTTTTACTGCTCTTAGCAGTCTCGATCTCTGCCTGTGGATTTCATTTGCGCGGTAATATTCCGCTCGATGAGGGCATAAAAAATATGTTTGTAAGTGCCCCAGAAGGGCCGTTTAAAGATCAATTAGAGCGGGTTTTGAGTACCTCGGGTGCAAGAATCTCGGCCACTGACGCTGGCGCCGATGTAATCCTTGTGGTGACGAATGCGGCGACTAACCGAACTGTTGGCACTCTTGATGATCGAGGTAAAGCTAATAGCTATAACCTGCAGTTTAACGTTACCTATTCATTAAAAGATCCTACTGGCGTCAGTATTAGGCCGGCGGCAAGTCTGACAGAGTCTCGTCGCTATAACTTCGACCCTGAAACAGTGATTGAAACTGAAGCTGAAGAAGCCGAATTACAAGAGAGTATGGAGCAAGATATTTCGCTTCGCATCGTCCGCCAATTATCAACAATTACTGACTATCTTGCTAAGTAGTCGGCTGTGTTGAAAGGCATATTATTTTTTCACCTAGTAACTCGCGTTTATCGCTAAGCTAATGCGTGTCACCTTAGATGAAGTAGCGCAGCGCCTCAAAGCTTGCGGGCCAGAATCGGGTAATCAGTTGCCCAAGGTGATTTTGCTTAATGGCAATGAGCCATTATTGGTTGAAGAGGCGTTGGACGGCGTGCGACACGTGCTAAAACAATTAGGATTTGGCGAGCGACTTAAGTATCAGCTTGAAACCGGCTTTGACTGGAACAAGCTAACCGGGGTCGGTCAAGCGATGTCATTATTTGCTGAGCGTCGAGTGATTGAGTTCCGAGTCCCTAAGGCATTAGGCGCTCCGGGTACTAAAGCCATCACTGAATATTGTCAAAACCCATCGGCAGACGATATTTTGGTGATCATGATGCCCGCGCTGGATAAGCGCCAGAGAGCCGCAAAATGGGTCAAAGCGATTGAATCAGTGGGGTGGCTAGTTGATGGTTACGACATTAGTTTGCAGCAGTTTCCAGCTTGGCTGAAGAAGCGCCTACAAAGTCGTTCACTGCGAGTTGAGGCAGGCGTTGTTGAGCTAATGACGGAGCAGCTTGAAGGCAATGTTATGGCCGCCGCCCAAGAAGTTGATAAATTACAAGTTTTGGCTAAAGACGGCGGGGTGACCCTTAAATTAGTCACCGAGAGTTTAGCCGATCAAGCCCGTTTTGATGTTTATGCGTTAACTGATGGTTGCCTTATTGGTGATTTTAATCGTGTGTTACGGATCAAGAGTCGATTGCAGTCTGAGGGTGTTGAGCCGGTAATTGTAGTATGGGCTTTGGTGCGTGAGATTCGTTTGTTGGCGGCGATGTCATCGGCTTTACAGCAGGGCCAAAATAAGGGCTTATTGTTTAAGCAACATAGAATCTGGAATAAACGTGAGCCGATTGTTAATGCGGCTCTTGCTCGACTAGCGCCGCAAGCGTGGTATCAATTACTCGAGCAAGCGGCTCATCTTGACCAAACCGTTAAAGGCCAGCGTTATTCAGAAGTGGGTAATCTTTGGTATCAAATTGAGCAGCTTTGTTGCCGACTGTGTGGTGTGAAGCTTGCCAGTACCGCCGACGCGTAACGTAAAAATTTAAAATTGAATCCGCAGTGATATAAGGGTTATAGAGTTGAACGTAGAGCAATACATGCAAGCATTAGGTCAGCGAGCGCGCCAAGCGAGCCGCGTTATGGCGAGCGCTAGCCGCGGCCAAAAAGACGCCGCTTTGTTGGCCATAGCCACTAAGCTCGAATCATCATCAGCAGCACTAAGGGTTGCTAATGAAAAAGATATGATGGCCGCAAAAGAAAAGGCTTTAGACGTCGCTTTACTCGATCGTTTACAGTTAAGCGAAGCCGGTATTGTCGCCATGGCCGAGGGTTGTCGTCAGGTTGCCGCATTGCCTGACCCAGTTGGTGAGGTTCGCGATATGAGGTATCGTCCATCGGGAATTCAGGGTGGTAAGATGCGCGTGCCGCTTGGCGTCATTGGCATTATCTATGAGTCACGTCCAAACGTGACGATTGATGCGGCAATATTATGCCTCAAGTCAGGCAATGCCACTATTTTACGCGGTGGGTCTGAAGCGATTCATTCAAATATGGCGGTGGCTCAATGTATCGCCGATGGTTTGGCCGAAGTTGGTTTGCCAGCGGACGCTGTACAAGTGATCGAAACCACCGATCGCGCGGCTGTTGGTCAACTTATCAGCATGCCTCAGTATGTCGACGTGATCATTCCTCGCGGTGGCAAGGGGCTGATCGAGCGTATAACTCGTGATGCTAGTGTGCCGGTAATTAAGCATCTAGATGGTATTTGTCACGTTTACATAGACCAAGATGCTGATCTACAAAAGGCTTTCGATATTGCCTTGAACTCAAAGACTCATCGATACGGCGTCTGTAATGCTATGGAAACCTTGTTGGTGCATCAAGATATCGCCGATCAAGTGTTACCGTTATTATGCCAAGCGTATGTCGATAAAGGCGTTGAGCTACGAGGCTGTGCGCGAGTGCAAGAGATTGTGCCGATGCTCGCTGCAACTGAGCAAGACTGGGATACTGAGTATTTAGCCGCGATTTTAGCGATCAGGGTAGTGGCCGATTTCGATCAAGCAGTACAGCATATTGCCGAGCATAGCTCTGGACATACTGAGAGCATCGTTACTGAGAGTTATACCGCTAGTCGAAAATTTATTCAGCAAGTTGACTCGAGTTCAGTGATTATCAATGCATCTACGCGCTTTGCTGATGGATTTGAATACGGCCTTGGCGCCGAAATAGGCATTAGTACTGATAAGTTACATGCTCGTGGACCTGTCGGTTTAGAGGGATTAACCTCGCAAAAATACATTGTTTATGGTGATGGACATATACGTCGATAAGCTGTCAGATGGGTAAATCGCCTAGACTGATTGGGGTTTTTGGAGGTACCTTCGACCCGATTCATATTGGGCATTTGAAGGCCATGCAGATGCTTGGCGATCAGATTGACTTCGATCTAGTGCATTGGGTGTTAAGTGCTCGGCCGCCGCATAAGGACCAAACCAGCGCGAGCATTGAGCATCGTTTCAAAATGCTGCAGTTAGCCATTAAAGATCAGCCAAATTACATTGCCGACGATCTCGAGATAAAGCGCGCTAAACAGTCTTATACGCTAGACACCGTTGAAACTTTTCGAGCGCGTTATCCTGATGCTGAAATTTGTGTAATTATTGGCGGTGATAGTTTGTTGAACCTGCCGAGTTGGCATCGCTATAATGAGCTCGTCGGTATGGTCAACTGGGTAGTGATGAATCGACCGGGATATCCCCTAACTCTGCCGCATGAACTTAGCAAGCGACTCGTTTCAACCCCAGATCTGCTGCAAAACGGTGATAAAGGTAAGATATGGTTGTTTCCGCATAGCGAGTTCGACGTATCGTCGACCCAATTACGCGCTGAATTGGCTAATCGCTCAAATGATAACTTAAGTAAAGAATTTCTCTCCAAAGCTGTTTTCTCCTATATTCGCGAGCAGCAACTGTATAAAATACCGCCTATGAAACCTGAACAAATAAAAGACCAAGTAGTTGACGCCCTCGAAGATATCAAAGGCGTGGACATCCGTGTAA
Organism: Gammaproteobacteria bacterium; assembly: GCA_034110505.1. Taxonomy (GTDB): domain Bacteria; phylum Pseudomonadota; class Gammaproteobacteria; order Arenicellales; family Arenicellaceae; genus Arenicella. The sequence goes on along the minus strand of JAWUZB010000112.1, from coordinate 29,090 downwards.
TCGACATCACCGATATTTCTGATTTCGCTGATTTTATGGTGGTAGCCAGTGGCACCTCCGATACCCATGTAAAAGCACTCGCGCGCTCAGCTTCTACCAGCTTGCGTAAGCAAGGCGTTATACCGTTGAATGAAGATGGTGCTGACGTTGGAGAGTGGGTGCTAGTAGATTTCGGTGACGTGGTACTTCACGTTATGCGACCTGAAGTGCGTGAATATTACGACCTAGAAAAACTCTGGGATAAAGACGTGCGTGAACTAATGAAGAAGCACCGCGAAGAACAAGACGGCGCTTAATCGTACCGTCTGAAACATGAACCGCCTCGTCTGCCGTCTGAGTCGTGGCGTGTAAATATTTGGCTGTCACCTCTAGAGATTTAGGAGCGGCGGCCTTAACCAAACACCAAAGCTGATAATTACCTAACTCAAACCATGCGTATCAAATTAATCGCCGTTGGAACGCGTATGCCGCCATGGGTTGAACAGGGTTATAAAGAGTATGCGCAGCGCATGCCCAATCTTTGTCAGCTTGAACTAGTAGAAATAGCCGCTAAGAAGCGCGGTAAAAATGCCGACACAGTAAGAATTTTACGCGACGAGGCCGAGGCTCTGCAAGCGGCCATCCCAAAGGGCACATTGACCATTGCCTTAGACCGTAAAGGCAAACATATAGATACCGAAGAGCTAGCGGCAAATTTGCAGAACTGGATTGATGAAAGCCAGGATGTGGCGATTTTAATCGGTGGCCCTGAAGGTATTGACCCTAACTATTTATCACAAGTACAACGTAAGTGGTCGCTGTCGGCGATGACCTTTGCTCATCCAGTAGTGAGGGTCATGCTCGCCGAGCAGCTGTACCGCGCCTGGAGCATTAATGCCAATTTGCCATATCACCGAGGAGATTAAATTTGTCTAACATAGATCTAGTATTAGCGTCAGGCTCACCACGTCGTCGTGAAATGCTTGAAAAAATGGGTGTTAGCTTCTCAGTTTACGTTACCACTACCGACGAAAGTCGGAAAGAGGGCGAGGCACCTGAAGACTTGGTAACGCGCTTGGCGCGAGACAAAGCAAAGATGGCGTACACTGATTTAGCTAAAGATAACGTTGCCATATTGGCGGCCGACACCATTGTCGTGCAAGGTGATTTTGTTTATGGCAAACCCACCAATTTTGAGCATGCACAACAAATTTGGCATAGTTTAAGTGCTAACAAGCACCAAGTAATGACCGCTGTCTGCTTATTTCATGACGGTCGAACCAGCGTTAAACTAGGCATCACAGAGGTTGAGTTTGGGCGTGTCACGGCTGAGCAGATGGAGCGCTATTGGTTGACCGGCGAACCACTCGATAAAGCTGGAGCTTATGCGATTCAAGGTTATGCTTCAGCTTGGGTTAAGTCGATTCATGGTAGTTATAGCAATGTGGTTGGCTTACCACTGCGTGAAGTAAATGAATTATTAGTCACTATTGACAGGAATTGGCTGTAGCCTGCGTAACTATTACTAGACCTTAAATCCGCTTACTTTTGAGAAAACGACACCTGTGGCATCTAAAGACGAAATACTAATCAACGTAACGCCTCGCGAAACTAGAGTGGCGGTGGTTGAGAATGGGCGTCTGCAGGAGTTGCACCTGGAGCGCACTTTATCTCGAGGTATTGTTGGCAATATTTTTAAAGGCAAAGTGGTTCGTGTTTTGCCTGGTATGCAAGCCGCATTTGTTGACATTGGTTTGGATAAAAATGGATTTTTACACGCTGCGGACATTGCACGTAATGATCCGGCTTTTGCTGGGCGGCCGATGCGTGACGTGCCGCCAATACAAGACTTAGTGCATGAAGGTAAGAGTGTCTATGTACAGGTTCTAAAGGATCCTATTGGCTCAAAAGGTGCGCGCTTAACCATGGAGTTGAGTATGCCATCGCGAAATTTAGTGTACTTGCCAAACGGCTTTGACATCGGCATTTCGCAAAAAATCGAAAGTGTTGAAGAGCGCCAACGTTTGCATGCATTGGTTTCTAAGCAAATAGCAAAGCATGATCTCAAAGGTGGTTTTATTATTCGCACGCTGGCTGAGTCAGCAAGTGATGACGATATCGCCAACGATATGCTGTTTCAGCAACGTCTATGGGGTTATGTTAGCAGTGCTATGAAAGACGCTGAGCCGGCCAGTTTAATACATGAAGACGTACCGTTATCATTGCGAACCATGCGTGATTTGGCACATGATGATTTAGAGAAAATCCGCATTGATTCGCGAGAAAGTTTTGATAAAGCGCGTGAGTTTGCCGAAGATTTTATGCCCGAGTTAGTTGATAAGCTTGAATATTATCCGGGCGAGCAACCGCTATTCGGTTTGTATTCTATTGAGCAGGAAATCGAAAGTGCCATGCATCTCAAGGTAATGCTTAAATCTGGCGGCGATATTATTATCGACCAAGCCGAAGCGATGACTACCATTGATGTTAATACCGGTTCATACGTGGGCCGTCGCAATCATGAAGAAACGCTATTTAAGACAAATTTAGAAGCGGCGATCGAAATTGCACATCAGCTACGCTTACGCAATTTAGGCGGAATTATCATCGTTGACTTTATCGACATGCAAAGTAGCAAGCACAAGAAACAGGTGCTGGCGGCGCTTTCAACTTCGATCGCTAAAGACAGAGTAAAGATTAACGTCACCGATATATCCCCGCTCGGCCTAGTCGAGATCACCCGCAAGCGAACCCGTGAGAGCCTTGAGCAAGTGATGTGTGAGGCCTGCCCGGTGTGTAATGGGCGAGGCACAATCAAAACAATACAGACGGTCTGTTATGAGATTTTACGTGAGATTTTACGTGAAGATCGCCAATATAAAGCGCAAGCTTATACCATTGTTGCGGCCCAACAAGTGGTCGATTTATTGCTCGACGAAGAGGCCAGTAGTTTAGCTGACCTACAAGAGTTTATTGATCGGCCAATCAGTATTAAGGCCGATTCATATTACCAACAACAACAATACGACATTGCTCTCGCATGAAGTTGCTACTAAAAATATTCTTTGCTTTAGGATTAGTTTACCTCTTGTGTTGGGCTGGGGTTGCGGCTTACTTCACCTACGCTGACCGCTATAAAGGTTTACTCGAATCAAACTTAAGTAGCCTGTTTGACCGCCCAGTCACCATTGATAATGTTGAAACCGTGTGGCGTGGTTTGTCACCACGTTTGAAGGTCGAGGGCTTCAAAGTCGCTGGAGATACGCCAGATCAACCTGCTTTGGCATTCAAATCGTTGTCAGCGATACTTAGTCCTACCTCGCTAATAACCTTATGGCCAAGTTTTACCGAGTTCGCGATTGAGCAGCCGTTAATAGAAATAGTTTCTATCGACAATAAGCAATTGAGAATTGGCGGTTTAGATTTCTCCAGCGAGCAGCGAAACGTGGGTCTAAATCAACGCACGATTTCATGGCTGTTAGACCAACAAAGTGCCACGTGGGTAGATGGCGAAGTGGTTTGGCGTCGTGGAGTAAACCGTACTAGTCGGTATCAAAATATCGACATCGAATTTAGTCGCATAGCCGAAAATCGAGTCCTTAAAGCCTCGGTAGATACGCCTAAGGGGCCACTAGCGTTTACCACTAAAACTAATGGTGACTTGATCAATGATGATCAATGGAATGCTTCTCTTGAAATCGAAGGCGAGAGTGGCGAGCGCCTGTTAACGCCAAAGGATTTCTCGGTTAAAGTCGATGCTGGTCAAGGCAGAGTCTTGCTGAAGGCCTTAGAGGTTGAGCAAATTCGAGATTTTATAAAATTAACCGGCTTGACGGGCGAAGCGGGTTGGTTATTAGACGCCGAATTAACAGGTCGCTTACATGATGTGCACTTAGATTTTTCTGGCCCATTATTAAATATCCAAACTTGGTCACTCTCAGCTGCGGCCTCTGATGTCGGCTTTAAGTCAATCGGGCGCGTACCGGCGATGAACAATCTGAGTGGCGAGCTAAACGCCTCCTCGGGTAGTGGGACCTTTGTCTTTGCCGCCCGAAATTCGGAATTTATTTGGTCGCGTTTATATGCCGAAAGTTTTCCAATTAATCGCGCTATGGGCGAGTTTAGCTGGGAAGTTGGCCCTAACGGTGTGATCAAGATTGCTCTTGCAAACGGCGAATTTGAAGACCGAAATGCTCGAATTTCCAATATTCAAGCAACGCTTATGGTCAATGCACAGGCTAGAAGAGTATCCAGTTTTGGTCAATTATTTAAAATCGAATCGGTTGCCGAGCTGAGCTACTCAAAAAGTGGTGAACTGTTACACACGGCTAAAGAAAATATCCAACAAGCGCCGTTAAGCGTGGATGCTAGTGCTGAGTTTGAGGTCTTTGATATGAGCCAGCTGACGCGCTATTTGCCAAATTATCCTAAACTTAAGAATTTCCATGACTGGTCAACCAGTGCATTCTTGTCTGGTAAGGTAAGTAGCGGTTTGCTTAGCTACAAAGGCGAGGTCTCAAGTTCGGCGATTTCACAAGGACTCGCCAAGTTGAATGCCAGTGCCGATTTTGCTGATGTAGTGGTTGACTATGCACCACAACAAGATTGGCCGGCGGCCGAGCGCGGTTCCGGCAAGGCAACGATCAATAATCAGCTATTAACTATTTCTCCTTCTGAGATTTGGCTAAATGGTGATCCAGTAACCGATGCCGAGTTACAAATCGAGCGACTGTTTCAAAACGACCGAAGCTTGACCGTTGGTGGCAAGACCACGACATCATTGGTTAAAGGCATGGATTTTCTGTTTAAAGGTCCATTAATTAAGCCAGAGAATCGATCGACTGAGTTGCCGTTCGTGCCGGAGAAAGGTTGGGTAGACATTGCAACTCAAGTCACTATACCGCTCAATGACCTGGCCAGCACCCGTGTCACTGGTACTGCCGAAGTGCGTAGTGGCTCTGGCGTATTGCCTGAAGGCGTGCCGATTGATGATATCCACGGTTCGATAGTTTTTACCGAGCGAATGGTTGAGTCTAAAAATGTTACCGCGATGTTTTTAGGTGGCCAGACTCGCGGCGAAGTTATAACTGTTAAAGAGGCGCAACCGCCAATCGTGAAATTGATCGCGACTGGTGTGGCTAAGACCGAGGCTTTAAAGCCTTGGGTTGGTGAGCACCTGTTGACGTGGTTCGATGGTGAGGCGCCGTGGCAGGGCTCAGTGCTGTTTGATCAAGATCGGGTTGAGATATCGGCGGTTTCAAACCTTGAAGGTATATCTATCAGTGCCCCCGCGCCGATGCTAAAGGAGGCCAATCAGAGTTCGCGCCTGAATTTATCCATGTTGTTTGGTGGGCAAGATGTTGAGCAGTCTATGTCGATTAAATATGGCGACTCCATGAGTGCACGGTTTAAATCCAATCTGCCGACAATTGATCAACTTAAACCAGTGTCGTTATTCGACAACTCGCTTATTAGTATTAGCAAAAAGGGCGGTACGGCCAAAAATGCGCTGGTAAAAAATAGTTTTGCATTAGAGTCCAGGCTTGAACCGGGGATCAATTTTTCAATTAACGACGACCAACTAAATTTAGATGATTGGTTAAGTGCTGTTATCGATTTAGCCTCTTTTGAGCCACTGGTGTCGAATGATAACACCGAGTTTTTGGACGCTATGCGCTCAATCAATATTGCCGCTAGTAACCCTACCTTTCTTGATCGCCAATTTGGTTTATTTGCACTAAACGCAGTGTCGGTTGATGGCTTGCATTGGATTGGCACAATTGACGGCGATAACATTAAGGGGACCTTACAAATGCGGCCGAGAGCCGATGTGAGTGACTTTGGGCTTAAATTATCCCGACTAACCATCAGTGAGGAGCCTAACCCGGGCGCGCCGATGGAAAGCATTGATTACAGTTTACAGCCTAGCCAGTTTCCGTCGCTTTCATTAGAGGTTGATGATTTCCGGCTGGCCGGTAAAAATTTAGGCGTTTTGTCGCTGAGTGCCAAACCGCAAGGCGATCAATGGTTAGTAGAGCGTTTTCAACTAAAGCATAACGGCATTTTCACTACAGCCAGTGGTAACTGGGTTAATAACAGCGATGTCGGTTCAATTTCAAAGTTCACTTTCAATACTATTATCGATGAAGCAGAGGGTGCTTTTAACGAAATGGACTTTGACGGCATAATCAAAAAAGGCGAAGGCAGTGTCACTGGCAAGCTAAATTGGATTGGCGCGCCGCATGAATTTGATTACGGCCGACTAAACGGTGACTTTGATGCGTTCATCAAGGATGGCGAATTGGTTAAAGTTGAGCCAGGCGGAGGAAAATTACTCGGATTGCTGAACTTCAATGCTATTGCTAGACGGCTAGTGTTCGATTTTAGAGATGTTTTTGCCTCAGGCTTAAAGTTCGATCGCATGCGATACGCTGGCTCACTGGCCGACGGCGAAGCGATACTCAGTGAGGCGTTTGTACTTTCGCCGGCTGTGTTTCTGCGCATGGAAGGCAAAGTTGATTTAGATAAAGAGCTAGTCGATCTCGAGGTTCACGTATCGCCTGAACTGGGTGGCAATTTAGCATTGTTAAGTGCCTTAGCTAACCCCGCTGCCGGTGCCTTTGTGTTTATTACTCAGCGCATATTTAAAGACGAAATGCGTAATTCCAGTTTCATAAGCTATCGGGCACTTGGCCCTTGGGAAGACTTCGAGATGATTGAAATTAAAGGCTCAGATAATCGCGATATCGAGCCACCTAGAGCGGCGGAAACGCTAGGTGATGATGGCCAAGAAATTGAATCCATTAGCAATTCTGAGCCGAACCTCGGAGTTGAACAAGTAAGTGGCAGTACGCTCAATCCAGATCGCGATCCTTCGATCGACTAGTGGGTTTTACGTCAATAGCTTGAATCCAGACACGCTGCCCCTGAGCTATCGCTTTAAATGACGGATTTTCCGTACCCTAACGCATCTATTTTTTACCCTATTTTTGTTATTATTCGCTGCTAGGACTCGATATGTACCCTATTGCCTTGCAACTGGACTGCAACGGCGAAACTATTTCCGAATTCGATATTATGTCGGCTTCTATGCGCTTTTAAAAAGCGCCAATCTTCACTGACCTATTTTTTTATGAATCAACAACATTTATCCATTGCCCAGGCTACCCTGCTCGAGCCTACTGGTTTGTCCGATGGGCACTTGAATCAGCTAATGCAAAAGCTTACCAATGTTAACGGTAGTGACTTTGCTGATTTGTATTTTCAGTATTCCAAGCATGAAAGTTGGTCGCTCGACGAAGGCCAAGTCAAGACTGGTAGCTTTAATATCGATCAAGGTGTTGGTCTGCGGTCAATTGTTGGTGAGAAAACCGCCTTTGCCTACAGCGAAAACTTAAATCTGTCGGCAATTTTAGCGGCCGCCGACGTGGTCTCTGCGATTGGACGTCAAGGACAAGACGTGCAGGCTAATAATATCTGGCGCCCGCAAGGGATTAAGCCCCTGTATTCCGAATTAGATCCAATAGCCGCCCTGGATGACGCTAGTAAAGTAGCTATTTTGGAACAGGCTGATCGTGCGGCACGTGATCGTGACCCTCGAGTAAAAGAGGTTATGGCAAGTTTGTCGGGTGTCTATGAGGTGGTGCTTATTGTCACCAGCGACGGTCGACAGATTCCTGATGTTCGTCCATTGGTCAGACTTAATGTCTCAGTTATTGTTGAGCAAAACGGCAAGCGTGAACGTGGCTCGATGGGCGGCGGCGGTCGTCTCGGTTTTGACTACTTCGATGCCACTATGATCGAGCACTATTCGCACGAAGCGGTACGTCAGGCATTGGTCAGTTTGGAGGCGGTTGATTCTCCTGCTGGCACTATGGAAGTGGTGCTAGGTAACGGTTGGCCCGGCATCCTATTGCACGAAGCAGTAGGTCACGGTCTCGAGGGCGACTTTAATCGCAAGGGCACATCTGCCTTCTCTGGGCGGATTGGCGAAAAAGTCGCCAGTGAGCTTTGTACAATTGTCGACGATGGCACCATTGCCGACCGTCGAGGCTCATTGAGTGTCGATGATGAAGGCAATCAAACGCAAAATACGGTGTTGATTGAAAAAGGCATTCTCAAGGGTTATATGCAAGACGAGCACAATGCGCGTTTGATGGGTATGAACGTTACCGGTAATGGGCGCCGCGAATCATTTGCGCATTTGCCAATGCCGCGTATGACCAATACTTATATGCACGCTGGCGAGCATGATCCAGAGGAAATTATTAAAAGCGTTAAGAAAGGCCTTTATGCGGTCAATTTTGGTGGTGGACAAGTTGATATCACCTCAGGAAAGTTCGTGTTCTCCTCAAGCGAAGCATATTTAATCGAAGACGGTAAAATAACCGCGCCAGTAAAGGGCGCGACCCTAATCGGCAACGGTCCAGAAGCAATGCAAACCATCAGTATGGTCGGCAATGATATGAGCTTAGACTCTGGCGTAGGTGTGTGCGGAAAAGACGGCCAGAGCGTGCCTGTAGGGGTCGGGCAGCCAACCTTGAAAATGGACGCTTTAACCGTTGGAGGTGTGCAGCTATGAGCGACTTAAATCTAGCTAAAGCCGCCGAATGGGCGATTGATTACGCCATAAAACAAGGTGTAGACCAATCCGAAGTCTCGTTACATCAAGGTACTGGCATATCAATTTCCGCTCGTCAGCAAGAGCTTGAGACGGTAGAGAAGCACAATGACGCGCAGTTCGTTATCAGCGTTTATAAAGACCATAAAACGGGCTCGGCGAGTAGCGCTGATATGAGCGAGCAGGGTATTCGTAGCACCGTTGATGCCGCGATTTCGATTGCCAGATATACTGGCGCCGATAAATGTTTCGGTTTGGCTGATGCTGATCGAATGGCAACCGAGGAAATTGACCTAGGCTTATATCATGCATGGGATGCTGACGAAGCCAACATGCTTGATATCGCTATGCGTTGTGAGCGCGCGGCGGTTGACTCGAGTGAGCTGATCACCAATTCAGAAGGGGCTTCGGTGAATTCATATTCAGGCTCTGCTGTTTACGCCAATTCTCACGGTTTTTTAAGTCGAAGCCTGGCCAGCCAACACAGTATCTCTTGTTCCGTTATCGGTTCTAATGGCGATGGAATGCAACGCGATTACTGGTATCACAGTAGCCGTGATGCGGCGACCCTTGATTCGCCTGAAGAGATTGGTTTAGTCGCGGCTAAGCGAACGCTAGCTCGTTTAGGAGCACGTCAAATTCCGTCATGCCAAGCAACAGTGATGTATGACTCAGCAATGGCCAAAAGCTTAATTAGTCATCTTATTGGCTCTCTTAAAGGCGGCGCCATTTACAAAAAAGCCAGTTTTATGCTGGATAAAATAGGTCTAGAGATAGTTCCCGGCTTCATGACTATCGCTGAAAACCCTCATAAAATAGGTGCGTCGAGCAGCGCCTGGCATGATGGCGAAGGTATCGCCACGCCAGATTACCGCGCCATCGTTGATGGCGGTCGTTTAGAAAGCTATGTTTTGGGCTCCTATACAGCTCGTAAGCTAGGGCTTCAATCGACTGCTAACGCAGGTGGCGTGCGCAACCTAAGTGTCAGCAACACGGGTCAGACGACGGAGCAACTATTAGCCGATATGGGCACAGGCTTGCTGGTCACTGAATTAATCGGCTCCGGCATTAACATGGTCACTGGCGACTATTCTCGCGGCGCGGCTGGGTTCTGGGTAGAGAATGGCGAGATTCAATACCCAGTGGAAGAAATTACGGTGGCGGGCAATTTGCTCGACATGTATCGTAATATTGTCGCCATTGGCGACGATTACGATAATCGTGGTAGTACTGAATGTGGATCAATCGTCATTGAAAATATGACCATTGCAGGCAGTTAGCGGTATAATGCCGCGCTGTTTTTAGTGCTTATGCAGATTTATAGCGCTAACACTTGGGTTCAGGGCTGTTTTTAACACTCAAACGTGAACTCAAGGCTGTTTTTTTGCCGAAATCCGTGGCTTATGGCTATTTTGGCTCTATCATTAACTTACAACGATTTCTGAAGAAATTTAAAAAATGCCTATTTATCAGTATAAATGCACCGAGTGTGAACATAGCTTAGAAGCTTTGCAAAAGATGAGCGACCCTAAGTTGCTTGATTGTCCAGAGTGCAACGCGCCGGCGCTAACGAAACAGCTAACGGCTGCGAAGTTTAAACTTAAAGGCACAGGTTGGTATGAAACGGACTCGAAAAACATAGGGAAAAAGCCAGCTGAGGCAAAACCTGCGAGCACTAGCGAAGCAAAACCAGCTGCCGTAGCTGAGTCAAAGTCTACTGCCGTTGCAGAGCCAAAATCCAGTGCTGCGGCTAAGTAGGGTTTTGTTATGGCTCGTCTAAGACGGTATTTTGTTGCTGGCCTACTGGTCTGGTTGCCGTTGGTGGCAACTTATATAGTGTTGTCGTTTTCGATTAGTTTGATCGATCGCAGTTTACTATTGCTGCCGCCAGCGATTCGTCCGGAGAATTTAATAGGCTTTAAAATTCCAGGCTTAGGCGTGATATTAACGCTCATGTTAGTCATAGCGACCGGCTTGATTGTGACTAATTTTTTCGGCCGTCGCATTGTCGGAGCATGGGAGTCCCTGTTATCACGAATTCCATTAGTTCGTACCGTGTATGGTGCGGTTAAGCAAATTACGGCTAGCCTGTTTTCAGACGCCAGCCAATCATTTCGCGAAATGGCATTAGTTGAATACCCGCGTAAAGGCATTTGGGTATTGGCTTTTGTAACCGGTGATACACCGAAGAAATTCCAACAAGTTGCCGGCCAAGATTTGATCAATATCTATGTTCCGACAACGCCTAATCCAACCTCCGGCGTCTATATCATGGTGCCCAGAGCCGATGTGAAGCGACTAGACGTACCGGTTGAAGTTGGTTTAAAAATGATTTTATCTGCGGGTGTTATTAACCCCTTAGACGACCCTGAAGAAGCGAAAAAACTAGCCGCTGAAATCAAACGAAAAGAACAAGCTCAAGCCAAGGCTAAGGCCAAGGCAGAAAAAAATAATTAGTCATTAAAAGAACCTGAAACCTCAGCGTGATTCAGGGGCGAAAGAAGAATAGGCTGAAACTTCTCCAATTGAGTCGGTAAACGTAGCTAACTAGATGGCTATTAGTTAGTTTTCCGACGGAAAGTAAGGGAGTTTGAGTCATCTTCAGTCGTTCAGCGAGTTATGCTGAAGTTTCAACCTATAAAGAGAAAAAAATGAAAGCACTACGTAGTCATAACTGTGGCGAAATCAACCAAAGCCTAATTGGCCAAGTCATTACTGTTGCTGGTTGGGCGCAGCGTCGCCGCGACCACGGCGGTGTGATTTTCATCGATCTACGTGATGCCTCAGCATTGCTTCAAGTGGTAGTAGATCCAGATGCGGTTGATGCTTTTGCTATCGCCGATACGGTTCGAAATGAGCACGTATTACAAGTGACGGCTAAAGTTCGTGCTCGCCCAGAAGGCACCACTAACGCTGATTTACCAACTGGTATGGTTGAAGTTTACGCAACTGAAATTCAGGTTTTGAATCGCTCAGAGCCAATTCCGTTTCAGTTAGATGATGATGATATGAGCGAAGCAGTTCGTTTAAAGTATCGTTATCTCGACTTGCGTCGTGACAAAATGCAGAAAATATTCCGCTTACGCAGCGGCGTCACCAAGTATTTTCGTGACTTTTTAGAAGCTGAAAATTTCTGTGATATTGAAACGCCGATTTTAACCAAATCAACGCCAGAGGGCGCACGTGATTATTTGGTGCCCAGCCGAGTTCACCCCGGTGACTTCTTTGCTTTGCCTCAGTCTCCTCAGTTGTTCAAGCAATTATTAATGGTCGCGGGTTTCGAGCGCTATTACCAAATTGCTCGTTGTTTTCGTGATGAAGACTTACGTGCTGACCGTCAGCCAGAGTTTACTCAGCTAGACGTTGAAACTTCGTTCATGAATGAAGAAGAAATCATGAACATGATGGAACATATGATTCGTGGTTTATTTAAAGCTAAGTTAGACGTTGATCTACCTGCTCAATTTCCACGTATGACCTATGCGGACTCTATTGAAGAGTACGGCATTGATCGTCCAGACTTGCGTATTCCATTGAAGTTGGTGTCGGTTACTGACTTGATGAAAGATGTCGATTTTAAAGTGTTCTCAAATCCAGCAAACGCCGATGATGGTCGCGTCGCAGCCATGCGAATTCCTGGCGGCGCGGCTAAATTGAGCCGCAAGCAAATTGATCTGTACACAGAATTTGTTGGCAACTATGGTGCCCGTGGTTTGGCTTATATTAAGGTCAATGATTTATCGGCTGGCAACCAAGGTCTGCAATCACCGATTGTAAAAAACCTACCGGCTGACGTGCTTGCTCAGGTTATGCAGCGCATTGGCGCAGAAGATGGCGACTTAGTGTTCTTTGGCGCCGATCGCGCTAAAGTTGTTAACGATTCTTTGGCGGCCCTACGTGTCAAAGTCGGTACCGATTTAGACATGATCGAAACAAAATGGTCGCCAATGTGGGTTGTCGATTTCCCAATGTTCGAAAAAGATGAAGAAAACCATCGTTGGACCTCTCTGCATCATCCGTTTACCGCGCCAAAAGAAGATCAACTTGACGAACTAGAAAGTAACCCTGGCAATGTATTATCGCGCGCTTACGACATGGTTCTCAATGGCACAGAATTAGGTGGCGGTTCAATTCGTATTCACCAAACCGAGGTTCAAAAGCAAGCGTTTACGGCTTTAGGTATTGCCGATGATGAAGCCGAAGAGAAATTTGGATTCTTGTTAGACGCCTTACGCTATGGTGCTCCTCCGCATGGTGGCATTGCTTTTGGTATTGATCGAATTGTTGCCATGATGTGTGAGGTTGATTCTATTCGTGACGTGATTGCGTTCCCGAAAACTCAGAGAGCATCGTGTTTGTTAACCGCCGCGCCAAGCGGTGTTGATAAAAATCAGCTGCGTGATTTACATATCCGCCTAAGTCCAGCTGCTCAGGCGGCTAAACAAGCAGAGCAGGGCGATTAGTTAAGTCGCTAGAACTGATGCGACGTTTGTTAAAGCAAAAACTAGTTCACCACCGAATACGGTTCATAGGCCTAGGTGTATGCAAAGACAGGTAAATAAAGCGACTATCGTTAGCAATGATGCATCGATTCAACTCGGTGTTTCATTGCAGCCTTACAATACTCTCGCAATACCAGCGAAGGCAGCCTATTTAAGTCGATGTACGTCGATAGAGCAATTAATAAGTTGCCTCGAGTTTGCGCAAAAAAAATCATTGCCTTTGCTTGTCTTGGGTGAAGGCAGCAATATTGTATTTTCTAAAGACTTTGAGGGATTGGTAGTGCTCAACCGCCTTACCGGCATCGAGTTAGTTAGCCAAGAGTCAGACAGGGTTATTGTCAAAGTGGCCGCGGGTGAGAATTGGCATGATTTTGTACGACACTCACTAGAACAAGGCTGGTTTGGCTTGCAAAATCTAGCACTAATTCCCGGTTTAGTCGGCGCCGCACCGATTCAAAATATCGGCGCTTACGGAGTTGAAGTTAAAGATACAATTACCACAGTTGAGACCCTTGATATTGTTTCTAAAGAACTTCATACGCTGAACACGGCCGACTGCCAATTTGCCTATCGTGATAGTGTTTTTAAGCAAGTGCTGGCTAATAAGCGCGTGATTACATCGGTAACCTTTGCTCTGTCTAAGGTTGCTAACCTAAACCTATCTTATCCTGCATTGGCCGCGTGCTTCGATTACGCGCCTAGTCCGCTCGATGTCTTCAATGCGGTATGCCAAATACGCGCGGCTAAATTACCAATGCCAGAGGATATTCCAAACGCGGGTAGTTTCTTTAAAAATCCGATTGTCGATCAAGATCAATACCTTAAGTTACAATTCGACTTTCCCGAAATAGTTGCTTTTCCTCTTCAAGAAGGTGGCGCGAAACTCGCTGCCGGTTGGTTAATTGAACAACGAGGCTGGAAAGATAAGTCTTTAGATGCGGTTTACATTCATCGCCATCAAGCCTTAGTTATTGTAAATCCAAATTTTAAAATGGGCGACTCAGTTTTAAAATTAGCCGCGGCAATCCAAGCGGATATAGAGTCGGTTTATGGTGTTATTTTAGAGATTGAACCTAGAATCTATTAACCATCAATGCCTCCGTAGCGACGCTGCGGAATGCTGGCCAAGACGGTCAATAATCAGCTAAGAACATGATTCTATTTGAATCAGAAAATAGGTCATTAATTGGCTTCCAACAGTCGCTTAGGCTAACGCCGAGGCCTGAGCATCGAAGGCCAAGGTTGTTATGTTATGACGATCGGCTGAAAAATGATTTTAATAGTGTTTTTTTAGCGCATTTGCTTAAATTTTGACTGGTTGCATTAACATTCGGTAATGGTGAAACTTGTCGTGACACGGTCAGTACTAAGGTTAGACAACCTTATAAAACTACGCTAGCCGAGTAATGACACGAGACAACACTAAATTGCAGTTTTGCGGCGCCCATGGACGGCCCATAAGTGGCATCTCATCGTTATTTATTTTTGCCTTACTGTTTTCTTTTGCGGCTGATTTATTGGCTAAAGACGTGTCGGAGAAAAGTCGCTGGGCGGTTAAATCAACGTCGCTGTCTGAGCTAAACGAAGCGGCTAATACTAGCGCCGATGCCGAACTTGAAACAGGGCTCAGGCCAGACTCTGCAGCGGCACCAACACCAATTGAAGACTCAGACCAGTCTGATGCTCTTGACCCATCGAAATCGAATCAGTCGACGGATAGTTTGGCTAACTACGATGTTACTGACGGCGCCGCACCACTCGATATACCGCTGATCAACGTTAGCCCTGTTGTGACCCTGACGCCTGAGTTGCGAGAGAGCCTTAAGCAACAGTTTCAGCAGATCCAAACCCTTAAAGAAACCGAAGATGCGTTTAGTCAGCGGCTAGGCGAGTCCTATCTTACCTATGGGCGCTCTTTAACCCAGGCCGGAAGAACTGAAGAGTCTCGTAAAATGCTGGTTAACGCATTGCACATAACTAAAATTAATAATGGCGTTACAAGTATCGAGCAGCGACCTATTTTACGCCAGTTATTCGAGATGAACTTAGCCTTGGGGAATACTCAGGAGATGAGCGAACTAATTAGTAGAATAATTTGGTTAGAAGAAAAAAATCCTCAGCTAAAAGACGTCTATTCATTTGATATGGTGGTGCGTCTAGGCAACCACTATCTTGATTTATTTTTTAATAACCCGGTGGTCAGTGAATTAAGTCTTGATCATTTGAATAAGGCGACTGGGTATCTAGGGTATGCAGTCAATCGCTATGGTGATCGACCGCTAAGTGAAATTTTGATGCCCTATGGTGAACTCGCGCTAGCACATTTTCATCAAAGCCGAATACACAACGAAGTCGATCGTTCTTTCACTCAAGGTAATCGTCAACCTAGCTACAATGAAATTAATCGGTTGCAAGGTAAGCAGCACGCTAGACTAAATACATTCTCGCGCAGTGAGGGCTATCTTAAAAGTTATTTACGTAAGGCAAAAAACGAACGCGATTTAGTAAATACTATTCAGGCGCTATTGGGTTTAGGCGACCTTAATTTGTTAACCGGACGTAATACCGATGCCAAAAAATATTTCGACCTTGCTTGGAGTGGCGCGCAAAACTTACCGCTGACTCATCCAATTGTTGAAAGTTTTAATAGCCCAGTTAAGTTGCCGTCGTTCAATTTTTCGGTGGTGCGTAAACCGCCGATACAGGATCGAGAAACGGAATTAATTGCCTTGAGTATTAATATAGATGATGACGGTCAAGTGCGAAAAGTAGCGAGCGATGCTTTAGTAGCGACCGATAAGTGGTCTACTACCAGAGCAAGACGCTTAGTTAAACGCTATAAATTTAGACCTATTATCGAAAATGGTAAGCTGATACCTATAGAGGATTACCGCTATGAAGTGCGAATAGTTTCGCGCAAGTCGAAAGCCGTTGCGTCCAAAGATGTAGATGAAGAATAAATAGGAGATTACCATTGCCCGTTTCTATTAAATTACGATTAACTTCAGTCACCTCGACTGTTGCGTTGCCCGAGTCATTTAAGCGTCTCAGCTTAGCCATCGCTGTGGCCTCTATGATGTCAGCTTGTATTAGTCCGCCGCCAAGCCCCGGTGGTGCTCCAGGCATTCCAGGCATTCCAGGCATTCCAGGTGTCCCGAGTATTCCTGGTGCTCCGTCACTTCCTTCGCCGCCGTCATTACCAGGCAAGCCATCTTCTGGCAGCGCGGGTGAAAGTGGCGAGAAATCTAAAGATGGCGAGGCAGGTGAAGGGCAAGAAGGTGAGAGTAAAGGAGATGGTGAAGGTAGTGAAGGGCAAGCAGGTGACGATGATGTGGCCGCAGATTGGGAGCAGGAAGGCGAACAATCATCGAGCGAAGAAGAAGATGTAAGCTTTGAAGAGCCAGAAAAGCCGGCAGAGGGCGATTTTGAACAGCCTTCGTTTGAAGACAAGGGCGGTCTCTCTGAAAAAGAACTTGCCGATTTAGAGGAAGAATTGAATCAAACGCTGGGTGATTTCGATGAAGAAATCGAACGCGAGCAGGGCTATGCCGAAGGGCGTGCCAACGAAGAAGGTGGTGACGGATCTGCAGGCCCTTTCGAGGGTGAAGGGGCGTTTGAAAATTACAGCGAAGATGCTGACGGCACAGCCAAAGGTAAACCACAACCAACCGCTAGTGGTCAGCAGGATGGCGGCAGTGAATCGTCTGATAGTTCTCAATCGAAAGGCGCTGGAGGTCAGTCCAGTACAGAAAAGAATAAGCGAGAAGGACAGGGCGAAGAACAACAAGCGGAACCTGGTGAAGAGCAAGAGAAGCGTCCAGATCTCGCCGACTTGAGAAAGAATGACGACATTGTCGCGCGTCAAATTAGAGAGGCGGCTGAAAATGAAGGCGACCCCGAGCTTCGGAAAAAGCTGTGGGACGAATACTACAACTACAAGGGTCAATAGGGGGGCTGTGTGGGAAGATTGAAAAGCTTGATTGGTGTGTCTTTTTGTACTAAAACAGGGTCTTTAGCTGGTCGGTGCTGGGCACAGAAAAGCGTTAAGCTAAGTTCTATGTTGTTGCTTTTAGTCTGCCTGTCGGGCTGTACTACGTTCGAATACCATGAAACTAAACAGGTCAGCATTGAGCGTGTCGATGAAGTCCAGGAACAGTTAATTGAAGAGCAATATATTCTCGACGTTGGCGTGGTTTTATTTGATCCTGGGGTAGTGGATCTGAATTCTAGCGACGCCGACTATTCAAGCGTTCGTCAAAGTGAGGCCGTATGGTTCACCAATCAGTTAAAGCAAACTCTTGATGCCAGTAATGCTTGGGGGCTAGTGCGCGCATTGCCGCGAGATAATCTAGGTCTAGACGTCTATGTAAGTGGCACTCTACTCGAATCAAATGGTGAAGTAGTCCGTCTGCAGGTTTCTGCAAGCGATAGTTCTGGTCGTATTTGGTTTAATAAGGAGTACGATCAACGTGCAAGCGCCTATGCTTATAACCCAGAGGTTAATTTGCCGGGGGATCCGTTTCAGGCCACTTTTAATGAAATTGCAAATGATATGTTTAATTTCAAAGCTGCTTTGTCGAATCCACAGCTATTGAATATTCGTAGTGTCTCAAAAGTTCTATTTGCTCGTGACTTCGTGCCTGATGCTTTCAGTAGCTATGTAGAAACAGGCGAGCTAGGCCAGCTTACGTTGACTCGTATTCCGGCCGATAATGATCCGATGATGCAGCGAGTTGAACGAATTCGCTCGCGCAACGATCTATTTCTAGATGTAGTACAAGATTACTATCGAACCTTTAATAACAAGATGGAGGCGCCGTATCAAGAGTGGCGCAAGTTGAGCTATAAAGAAGTGCTCTACGCACGTCAGCTTAAAGAACAAGGACGTAAAGAAAAAATTGCCGGTTTAGTTGCTATTGCAGGCGGTATAGCGGCGGCCGCCACTGGCAATAGTGGCGCAACCCGGGGAGCCGGTCATCTTGGCATTATTGCTGGCGCTGGAATTTTTGCTAATAGTTTTTTGAAAACTGAAGAGGCTTTGGGTCACAGCTCTACCTTACGCGAATTAGGCGCCTCTTTAGAATCGGAACTGGAGCCGAGTATTGTTGATTTACAAGATCGTAGCGTGACCTTGTCAGGCACTGTAGATGATCAGTACCAAGAGTGGCGTCGAATTCTCGGCGACATGTTTCGTTTGGAGGAAGGTGATGTGAGTGCGCAAGGCCCTATAACGGTCTCTAATAGTGAGCTTGATAGAGTTCAACCCAAGCAAACCCAGATCAAAGAGAGCCCGTTAAACGAAACCTCAGAGAAAGGCCTCTAGTAGAAATGACTGACCTAAAAGAACCTTTCGACGGTACTTTTAACGGTACTCGTGACAGTGCTATGAGCGATAAGCAAAAAGACCAAAACGAGATAAGTGCCGTAGAGTTCGAGGTGCCTAAGAATGCCGTCGAATCAAAGCGCAGCTTAAGTAATAACAACGTCGGGCGCCGTGACTTGCTTACTCGCGAGGATGCCCCGTGGTGGCATTCTCAATTAAATTTGATGTTATGTGTATTTGCGCTTTTGGTAGTCGCCGCTGTTTCATTTATATTGTTAACTCCGGCGCCCACCGCACCGACACAGAATAACACTCTGGTCTCTGCCGGTGGTCAAACCACAAAAGGTTTGAACGGGGTCGGGGTGGTCAGCACCGACAAATCTCAAGCACCTTGGGATGAAAGCCGCAACAAGCAAGCTCGTACCGATTCTCAAGATATTCTAGCGCAGTTATTGACATCAAAAAAAGAATTGCAAGCCAAGAACGTTAGCCAATGGGGGGCTGAGGGCTACGAGGCGGCACTAGCCAAAGCCGACTTAGGTGATGAGTTTTATAAAGTTAAAGATTTTCAAAAAGCGATTGCTAATTATCAAGCTGCGAGTGACGAAATGCAGGCTTTGGATCAATTGATTCCTGCGGTGTTAAGTGCCTTAGTCGCTCAGGGTAATGCGGCTATCGATGAGGGTAAGACCGACCTTGCGCGGCAAAAATTTCAGTCTGCTATGGACTTAGATCGAAATGATATTTCCGCTTTGCGCGGCATCGATCGCGCTAGCACGCTGGATCAGGTGCTTAGCATCATGCGTCAAGCGACTATCGACGAACAACAGTTCCAGCGTTCCGACGATATCGAGTTTCTTAGCTTGGCTGAGCAAAAATACCAACAAGTATTAAGCCTTGATCCACGTACAGAGCAAGCCAAGTTAGGTGCGCAAAGAGTGGCTGATTTGACCGCGGATAAGCAATTTAGAGATGCTATGTCGAGTGGCTTCTCTGCTCTTTTCAAACAACAATACACAAACGCAAAACGAGGCTTCGCAGCGGCGCTTAAAATTAGGCCTGATGACCAAGCCGCGAGTTCAGCCTATCGCCAATCGCTAGCGTCAGATAAGCGCTCATCATTGACCGCATTGCTTTCAAGCGCGAAACAGTTAGAAGGTGATGAAGGATGGGCTAGCGCATTGAGTACCTATCAAGCTGTACTGCAACGAGACCCAAACCAAGTTTCTGCCAAAATAGGTGAAATTCGTGCTCAGGCTCGTAAGCAGTTAGACCGATCGATTCAGATGCTACTTGCCGATACGCTTTCCTTGTCGCGCGATGTTGAGCGAAAAAAAGCCGAAGCGGTATTAGCCGATGCGCAGCGTATTAAAAACAAAGGCCCGGTTTTGACCGGCCAAATCGCTGATATTCAGGCATCACTGAAACAGTTGGATAGCATTGTCAAGGTTAGTGTCAGCTCCGATAACTTAACCAATGTTAGTCTGACTAAGCTCGGTTCTAAGAAAGTAAGTTTAGGTAAATTTTCGAGTAAAAAATTAGCCCTAAAGCCTGGGCGCTATGTTCTAAGGGGTGTCAGACTTGGCTTTAAAGACGAGCGTCTAGAAATCGAGTTGCGCGTTACCCGAGACGCTATTCAACGTTATTCGATCACCTGTGAGACAGCGGTAAACGGTTCGTCTACAGTGGCCAATTAATTACTATGAAAAAAATAGAAAGATTAGACAATACTCGAATCGAAGCGCTTGAATTCGATATCCCGAGTGGCGTAGTTGAGGTTCAAAAATTTCGGTTGAGCACAATTCATTTTGTGCTCTTTGGCTTAGCACTGCTGTGTTTATTATTCATCGCCTTCATCTCGTTTACAAAGAGTATTGAGGTGCGCGCGGTTACTCGAGATTTAACCTCTCCCAACCGCTTCCTAGAACAAACGGCTGATATCAACATTGCAACGAGCCTGAAGCTGCCTTTGGGTAATCGTGTACTGTTACTGCCTGGCTTGCATGCAGTGAGTATTAAAGTAGAGGGATTTGTTAGCGTTGAAAAAACCCTCGAGGTTGCTTCGCAACGACACCAGCAATTTGAAATAGAGTTGCTTCGCTTAGCGGGTAAATTAGAAATCGTCTTGGCTCAACCGAGTCTGGCTGATGTGTTTATCGATGGTGAGCTTGTGGGCAAGCTTGGTCAAGTTATCGGTGATTCAGCAAACGTTATCGACACCCTACCAAACGTTATCGACAATATCCCCGCGGGTAAGCATGAGATTACGGTTGATGCACCCTTATATCGGTCGGCCTCTAAGAGTATTTTGGTTCGAGGTAAAGGTGAAACACAACGTCTTGATTTCGACTTGCAAGCGGCCTGGGCCGAATATTCGTTAAACTCCGAGCCGGAGGGCGCTACCATATTGATCGATGGAATCGAGGTTGGCGTTACGCCGTTAATGGCAAAAATCGAGGAGGGTACTCACGAGTTGCTGCTTAAGGCTGAAAAATATAAAATTTTTAAACAAGAAATTGGCGTTGTCGCGGGCCAAGATTTAGTAATACCTACGATCCCGTTGATCCCGGCTGATGGTCTAATAAGCTTAGCGTCGACTCCATCCGGTGCTGCGATAATTGTTAACAATTTGTATCGTGGTGTGACTCCGTTAAAACTAGCTGTGCCAGCCGATACCAAGCAAAAGGTACAGCTTTATAAGGCGGGTTATGTTTTATCAGAGTCGCTTGAATCGCTTGCATCAGAGCAACAGCTAGTAAAAGAGGTAGCACTAACCGCCGATATCATTGCGGTTATGGTTAGTGTCTTGCCGAGCGACGCAGTGGTCTATGTGGACGGGCAGCGTCGTCAACAGGGCAGTCAAACTTTAAGTCTAAATACGTTGCCACATAGTATTAGTGTGCGTAAACCTGGTTATGTAACGCAAACCAATAACATTATTCCTACTCGTCAGAACAAACAGATTATAAGTGTTAATTTACTCACTGAGGAGCAGCATTATTGGGCTCAAGTGCCGTCCCGTTATACAACGCCTGACGGTCATCAAATGAAATTGTTCAGGCAGCTTGGGCAAGTGAGTATGGGCTCGTCTCGTCGAGAAGACGGCCGTCGGGCAAATGAGGTTGAATACACGGCGACGCTAAGCAAACCTTTTTATGTGGCCTTACATGAAACCACCAATAAACAGTTTCGTGCTTTTAAGTCGATTCATAATTCGGGTAACTATAAGAATAAAAGTTTGGATGCTCAAAGAAGTCCGGTAGCTAATATCAGTTGGCAACAGGCGGCACGCTATTATAATTGGTTGAGTGCTCAAGAAGGCCTTGTTCCGTTTTATCAAACCACCAAGGGCTACGTTTCTGGCAACAATATAGATGCCAATGGATATCGCTTGTTAACTGAAGCTGAATGGGCATGGCTAGCTCGTAATACTGACGATGGTGTAATTACTTACCCTTGGGGTAATAGTAAAACCATCCCCAGCAAGCAACGCGTCGGTAATTTTGCCGACCAAAAAGCGGCTGATATTTTGGCCTTTACCGTTGCTGGTTATGACGATGGTTATAAAGGGCCATCGCCAGTCGGCCGCTTTCCAGAAAATCATCGAGGTTTGTTCGACATCGATGGTAACGCGTCGGAATGGGTCAACGATTGGTATAGTTCCAAAGGCAGCAGTGAGTTAAGTGCTAATGCCTTGATAGATCCTCTTGGGCCCGACGTCGGAGAGTTTCATGTGGTACGTGGTGGTAGTTGGGCGAAGGGGCATTTGCCGCAATTACGTTTAGCCTACCGAGAATTTGCGGCTAAAGGTAAGCATGACATTGGTTTTCGAGTGGCTCGTTATGCTGGCCCAAACAATAAGAAATAAGATGCGATTGAAACATAATTTGATTCTATTGTTGGTTTGCTGCAGTTCTGTCAGCGTTGTGTATAGTCAAGACTCAACGACTGATCAAGCGAGTAGCGTAGCCGCGCAAGAGCCGTCTCGAACGGCTACTCAACGAGAAGCAGACGAGGGTGACTCTACTGATCAGTCGGAGTCGCAAGCCGAGCAAGAAGTAACGAAACCGAAGCAACAAAAGGAGTCTAAGACAAAGCCTCCAAAACAGGTATTCAAACCGACCGAAGAGATTTCTGAAGACTCACCCGTGCCGTTTCCAGTGGATATTTAATTACTGCGAGATCCTAAACTTGAATTTAAAACACCACTATATAGTTAAAATATGAAGTTTCAAAAATCTGAATTTTTCTATCAAATAGTCGCCCTAGTGCTGTCTTTCGTATTAGTGCACACGATCTATGTTGGTTTGGTTAGACCTAATGCCGAAGTAGTGCTTGAGCGTGAGCGACAGTCAATTGCGGCGCAACAAGCGACCGGCGAAATAGCCACAATCGAGCGCTCGGCATGGGTTGTATTAAAAGACTATGAGCAGGAATCTTGTTTTATTTTAATGCTTTGGGTGATGGCGATAATGGGTCTAAAGGCCCAGGGCGTGATGGCCCAGCGTCGTCTATTAAGTCAGCCTTTGGTGAATATCGAAGAAGGTCGGCGAGTATTGCCTGAAGATGCTCGTAAGTTAGCCCGCCCGCTGGAAGCGCTACCCGAGCCCGAGCGAAGTTTCTTATTACCGAAAGCATTACGCGGGGCCCTTAATCGATATGGTTCTACAGCCTCTGTCGCCGATGTCTCGACTGTGGTGCGCGACATGTGCGACACCGAAGCTGATCGAATGGATTCTGAATTGGCGATGGTACGCTACATTGCTTGGGCGATTCCATCGATTGGCTTTATCGGGACTGTTCGAGGTATCGGTGATGCGCTGGGTAATGCACATGAAGCTGTGGCGGGTAATATCTCAGCGGTAACAGCAAGTTTGGGTGTTGCCTTTAACTCGACATTTATCGCGCTATTAATAAGTATTGTTATCATGTTTTTGATGCACCAAATCACCTTGATGCAAGAACGTATGGTGGCTGAGGCGCAAGACTATTGCGACCACAATTTAATTCGTCATTTGCAGAGCTAATAGAGTACTTATAATGGTTGATGCGCTTCATATAAATGATAATAACTTAGTTCTTGAGTCGGCTGGCCACCGCTCAGTCAGCCAAGGTTACGCTTGGCTTAAGGGCGATCAAGTGTTGTTTGACTTAGATCAGCTTGACTCTCCAGTGAGTCATTGCCGAGTGGCTCCACAGCAAATTAATAATCGCTATTGGCAGCAATGCGAGCAAAGCGCTATCCCGGCTAACGGCGCAGGTATGCGTCATGCGGCTGATTTGGTCTGGCAGCACTTAAATCAGCTACGCCAGCAAAAGAATTTAACTGACTTGGTATTAGTGGTTCCGTCACACTACCGCGAATCAAACTTGCAGCTGCTGTTAGGTATTGCTAAAGCATGCCAGTTAGAGATTAAGGGATTACTAAATAAAGCCGTTTTGGCCCTGCAAAATGAGCTTCAGGCTGATGGTGAGTTCTGGCATTTCGATGTGCAATTGCATCAAACAGTATGCTCTCGAATCAGGCGTGCGACGGGCTTGGTTAGCTTAGTGGAGGTCGAGATTTTAAGCGACGTGGGCATTTATTTGATGCAGGAAGCGTTACTTAAAGGGCTGCAAAATAATTTCATCCGAAACGACCGATTTGACCCACTACATGACGCTGCTACCGAGCAGCAATTATTTGATCAGCTGCCAAATATTGCTATGCAGCTAGCCGACACTGGTAAGGCTAGTGTCGGTCTAGAGCATCAAAGCCGCTTACACAACACCACCCTCGACGCCAAAGAATGGCAAGCTTTGCTCGCCCCATTCTCAGATCGATTGATTGATGTCAGCCGTTCTGCTGATGCCAGTTATATCGATTTTAACGCTGCGTTCGCTCATGCTGGATTAGATTTATTGACTCAAGCTGGTTTCATACAGATACATGAAGCGGTAAATTTTTGCTTAAGCGAAGTGGTAATTGCCTCAGACTCAGGCAACATTGTTTATAGAACTGATTTGCCGATATTGAAGCCTAGCGAGAAGGCGATAAAAAATGACGACATAAGCAAAAAGGCAATAGAACAAAGCAAATTAGCTGTAAATCGAGCTGCCGCCGATCTCAATGACAAACAGACTAAGGCAAAAGAAATAGCCAGTAGGCTATCGTTCAACGCTGATGTTAGCTTGCCGTCGGTCACTCATTTACTCTGTGGTGGCAAAGCAACACTTCTTGCCAATGCCTATATAACGACTGAGCGTGGTGTGCTCGGCTTACAACAGGCAGCGCAAGGCAACGTACAACAGTTACTGAGCTCAGGTGGCCTATTTATATTGAATGACGAAGGCCGAGTTGAGTTGAAAATTAATGATCGAATGGGATCTAACTTGGCCGACGGTGTGCTTACCGTCATCCAGGTGTTTTAGTTTTGGAGCTCCGATAGATTAATATGGCACGTAAAAAGATACGCAACACGTCGACTTTTAGTTTGTCCTTTTTGGACATTATGTCCTGTGGTTTAGGCGCGGCGGTGTTGATCTTTCTATTGTTAAAGCATGTTGTTGATTCACCAATACCGAATCAAGATCCGCAAAATTTATCTGAAATAAGTTTACTCGAAGAAGAGATATTAATAGGTGAGAAGAGCCTTGTCCGTATTCGCAATACTATTAGTGATATCAGTGACGAGACGGTTACCGCTCAAGGTTTAGCGAGAAGAATAGAAGAAGATATTCAAAAACTGAAAAGCCTGCTCGAAGAAATACAAGCAGATTCGCCGACCGATATACCTGGTTTGAAAGCCAAAATAGCTAGGCTAGAACTACAAAAAGAAGCGCTTGAGACCACCGTGCCAGCAGGCAATAAAGCCTATGAATTTACCGGTGATGGCGAACGTCAATATTTAACCGGTATTAAGCTTGGTGGCGAGAATGTATTGATTTTAGTCGACTCGTCCTCGAGCATGCTTGACGAAACTATCGTCAATATTTTACGCCGCCGCAACATGAGTGATTTATTGAAGCTGCAATCGCCTAAATGGCAGCGTACAACGGCTATAGCGCAATGGGTTATTGCCAATTTGCCAATGTCTAGCGACTTTCAAGTGCTTAGCTTTAATGAAGAAGCGGCGCCCGTTTTCGGTGAAGAGATAAACCAATGGTACGAAGTTGGCGATCGTATTTCGGTGGCGTCGGCGGTTGCCGGAGTGGCTGAAATTATTCCTCAAAAGGGCACCAACTTTCATTCAGTGTTTGCCGCGGCGATGAGTATGACGCCGATGCCAGATAATATATTTTTAATCACCGATGGATTGCCGACACAGGGTGATGGTGCTCCGACTTCCGGAAGTATTACTGGGGTTCAACGGCTTCGCACTTTTCGTTCAGCGGTTAAAACCTTGGCACCAGGGATTCCTGTAAATACCTTTCTATTGCCGCTCGAGGGTGATCCTTATGCGGCCGGCTCTTTTTGGCGTTTGGCCGTAACAACGCGCGGCGCTTACGTAACACCAGCGAGGGATTGGCCATGAGTCGCCGAAGAGTTCGTCGCCGTAGTGACGATGCAAGCCTGTCGTTTTTAGATATTATTTGCTGTGGCTTTGGTGCCATCGTGTTGTTGCTGGTGATTGTCAAACCGAGTCCGCCGCTGGTTCTCGAAGAGTCAATTATTGAAGACAAGGGTCAAGTGCGCTCATTGCAAGAGCGGCTATTTGAAATACGCGGTAAGGTTAAATACTTAGAAACAGACTTGAACGCTAAGCAACAGCAGCTAGGGGTTGATCAACGAAAAGTAGCGATATTACGCAGCGAGTTTGATGTTCTTAATTCACGTATGTCGAGTGTTGACGACGCTGGCTCTGAAGACACCACCTCGGCTGAAGATTTACAGATTGCTCTGCAAACACTTAGTATTGAAATGAAGCGATTGCTCCAAGGGCGTAAAAGTAACAATCAATATATTGCTGGTGTGCCGGTAGATTCAGAGTACATCATCTTCGTTATCGACAGCTCTGGTAGTATGACGGGGGGTGCTTGGGGCAGAGTCATCTCCGAGGTGCGAAACACTTTAGCGATTTACCCAAAGGTAAAAGGCATTCAGGTGATGAACAATGAAGGTATTTATATGTTCCCCTCGTTTAGAGGCCGCTTTATGCCAGATTCTCCCGGCCGTCGACAGCAAATAGTGCAGAAGCTTGCGAGTTGGTCGGCGTTTAGTACCTCAAGCCCTGTTGGTGGAATTACTAATGCGATTAGACAGCACTATGATAAGAATAAGAAAATCAGTTTGTATGTGTTGGGCGATGACTATCAGGGGCGCTCGGTTCGACGGGTTCTCAAAATAGTTCAAGAATTGAACAAACGAAATCGCAAAGGTGATACGTTGGTGCGTATACATAGTGTTGGTTTTCCGGTTCATTTGCTCGGTCGAGACCCAGGGATCAATAGTTCGCATATGCGATTTGCGACATTGATGCGTGAATTAGCTGAGCAAAATAATGGCACATTTATAGGGCTAAACGATGTTAGATAAGATTGATTCAAGGCGCTGGATGGGCCGCTGGAATAGTTGTCATAATCGGCTCTTGGTGTTGCTTTCGCTAACACTGGTTAGCGGCTGCGCGAGTTCTATCGTAGTTAAGCCAAACATACCAAGCCCATTGGTAGAGAAGTTGCCGCTTAACATCAACATGGTGTACAGCGATACCTTTAGCAACTATGTCTATCTTGAAAATGAAAAGAAACGCGGCAGCCTGAAAAGTATCGATTTCACCGACGCGCAAACCAGTATGTTTCAGCAAGTATTCAGTTCATTAACAAACTTGGTAGAGGCAACGGCTCCCTCTAAGAATTTAAGCATTGAGCCTGAGATTCTAGATTTTCAATATTCAGCGCCGTCAGAAACAAAGTTAAAGCAATACGAAATCTGGATTAAATATCGTCTAAAGCTTCGCGATAAAAATGATGCAAGGGTGGCTGACTGGGTGGTTAAAGGCTACGGAAAAACACCCACGGGCATGCTCAGGTCGGCCTCATCGGCCTTTAATTCCGCTACCAATGTTGCTTTGCGCGATGTCGGCGCGCAGCTGTCTATTAGGTTTCCTCGACAGCGTGTCGTAAAAACGCTGTTAGACGGCGGCTCACCGCCAACCATTGCCGAATCAGAGCCCGAAGAGTCGGTAGAGGTTGCTAGCAGCGATATTGTTGCTGAGCCGATTGACGAGCAAGTTGCCCAAGCACCTACATTTGAGCAAACTGAGGTAGACGGTTCTTCAGCAGAGGCCGAGAACCCTCCATTGGAAACTGCCGATAAAGGTTTAGCGGAAACAGAGCAAGAGGGTAAAGATGATATCTAGGCTTAAATTTTTAGTAGTCGGCACACTGTTGATTATACTGTCGGCGTGCACCACGATTAACGTTGACCACGTTCGCCTTAAAGAAACTGCCGCATTGGAAGAGGGCGATGCGATGGTCGTATTGGGCCGTCACCAGACCGCTGAAATTCAAACTGAAGCATCATTGGTCTCCTGTATTGGTGGTCGTTTAGCCAAGGGCACTGGTGACGTGCGCATTATTCCTGAAGCTGAATTTGTCGACGCTTTTTACCCTTGGTTTGAGGCCCGTACAGCACCCTTACACCCAAAGAAATTACGTAAGGTACTTAATCAGCCAGCCGTCGCTGATAAAATTAAAGGTCTGAATATTCGCTATTTTGTTTGGGTCGAGGGCTCAACCGAACGGACTAACTCAGCCGGCAGTATGACCTGTTCGATAGGCCCTGGCGGTGGAGGTTGTTTTGGTTTTGGTACGTGGGAAGATACCAGTGATTACGAAACCACAATATGGGATCTTGATACGTTTTCTGAGGTTGGCCGTGTGAGCACCGAGGCGGTAGGCACCTCTTATATGCCCGCATTTGTAATACCGTTGCCGCTGCTGGCTCAGGTTGAAGGTGATGCGTGTCAGGGTATGGGAAATCAATTGGTGAGGTTTTTCAGCAAAGATGCATCGTCCCTGAAAACCATTCCTTAGTTCTTTTCCGAGGCAATTTTTATGAATCTTTCACCGCCTACTAATTTCTCGATGTTGAAAATAGGCACTATGGTTGCGCTTTTGATGCTGCTGTTTGCGTCCGTAATTTACGCCCAAGATGCAGAGGATGCAGTCGCTAGCGATCAACCAATTGGCGATATCCAAGCGCAAGCAGCCGTGGCCGAACCTCCGCAAAGTAGCGCCGAAGCACGGCAACAAATAGAGCAATCAACCGGCTTGAAAGGCAAGGCCCTAAAGCGGCATTTAGCCTTTCTACAAGAGGCGCAAGAATATGATGATGAGAAGATACAAGCCTACGTCACAAAGGTTGGTAACAAAATATTAGCGCAAAGCGAGCATGCGCACCTACCGTATAAATTTGTTGTTAGAGACACTGAGGCTGTAAATGCATTCGTTAATGGAACCCCTTACGTTTACGTAGAGCGCGGTTTGCTTAGCCTATTAAATTCGGAAGCCGAGCTTGCTGGTGTGATGGCGCATGAGATCGGACATAACGTTGCGCGTCATACCTCGAAGTTGCAATCACGTAACCGTCGAAATATTTTCTTAGCCGCGTTAGCATCGATCGCAGTTGGTAATAGCGGTGTTGGTAATGCTATTCAGACTCAAAGTACGGTAAGCCTACTGGAGT
>JAWUZB010000111.1:0-8867 GCA_034110505.1 Gammaproteobacteria bacterium | reverse complement strand
CAAACGCAAAGCTTAGCTGACACTAAGTCAGAGGGTTGCGTTAGCTGTCATACCTCGTCAGACAGACCCACAATGCACAGTAACCCTGCAGTGGTCCTTGGTTGTACCGAGTGTCATGGCGGTGCTGCGAGTGTGCAGGCACCGGCTGCTCACAATGCGTTCGTTAGTATTAGCAGTCATTTTCGCAAAGCGGCCGAGGCCGATGCTAATAGCACGCCAGAGCATAACGATGGCCAAGCAGATAACCTTGCAGAGAAAACGGCTGGTGTTTCTGACAAATCCGATACTCATTCTGATGATGCTGATAGCCACTCTCAAGATGCCGATAGCCACTCTCAATATGCCGATAGTCATTCTGAGGGTGCCGATAGCGGCGGACATGGCAAAGAGCATAAAGAATACAAACCAGATTATCGCGCGGCGATGGACGCTGCTCATGTAACGCCAACCTTGCCGAAGACATGGCATTACCCATCTAGCGCCAACCCCCCTCATGCTTACACAATTTTAAATGCTGAAAGCCCTGAGTTTGTTCGCTTTGTTAATCCTGGCGACTATCGAATTGCTGAAGACGCCTGTGGCGCTTGTCACTTGCCGATTATTAAGGCCGCAAAGCGCAGTTTAATGAGTACCAGTGCCATGTTTTGGGGCGGAGCTTCCTATAACAACGGGATTTTACCGTACAAAAATTACATTCTTGGCGAGGCTTATACTCGAGAAGGGCTACCGGCAAGCATTCAAGGCCCACTAGTTGAGAACCCTGAAATATTGGCAAAGAAATATGGTGTATTACCTAGTCTAGCGCCATTGCCGGCATGGGAAACTATCAAGCCAGGTGATATTTTTCGAGTATTTGAACGCGGCGGCCGAAATTTAAGCAACCTGTTTCCAGAAACAGGCTTACCTAATGCACTCGGACAATTGCAACGTTTAGAGGAACCTGGTCGCCCTGATATTAGACAATCAAATCGTGGGCCGGGTACCGGCGGACGTATTTCAGTGCCGGTCATTAACATGACTAAGACACGCCTTAATGACCCAGTTTCATGGTTCCTCGGCACTAATGATAATCCTGGCGATTATCGCTCGTCAGGTTGTAGCGGGTGTCATGTTGTTTACGCCAATGATCGCGATCCAAAGCATTCGGGACCGTTTGCCAAGTATGGTAACCGGGGTCATACACAAACTAAGGATCCAACCATACCTAAAGGCGAATCGGGTCACCCGATAAAGCACGAGTTTACTCGGGCAATACCTACGTCTCAGTGCATGATTTGTCATATGCACCAACCGAATATGTTCGTAAATACCTATCTTGGTTATACCATGTGGGATTACGAGGCCGACGCGCCATCGATGTGGCCCGAAGAGCAGCAGTATCCGACAGATGAAGAGATACGTGAAA
This sequence comes from Gammaproteobacteria bacterium, assembly GCA_034110505.1. Lineage (GTDB taxonomy): Bacteria > Pseudomonadota > Gammaproteobacteria > Arenicellales > Arenicellaceae > Arenicella. The sequence goes on along the minus strand of JAWUZB010000111.1, from coordinate 7,462 downwards.
TTAATTTGCGTAACCCAGAAGAAGCTGCGATTCGTGGAAAGTGGTCTGATCCGGAGTTCCTAGCCAGTGTTTCAGAACTTAATCCGAAATTAAGAGATACTCAATTTGCTGACTATCATGGTCACGGCTGGAACTTTCGCGCGGTGTTTAAACGTGACCGAGACGGCACCTTACTTGATGCGCAGGGTGGTGAAATCAGTGACGACGACCCAGAGAAGTTTAAAAAAGGGGTACACATGTCGTCGATTCATGCGGATAAGGGCATGCATTGTTCCGACTGTCATTTCTCGCAAGACTCGCATGGCAATGGCCACATATATGGCGAAGTTGCTAGCGCGGTTGAAATAGATTGTGTTGACTGCCACGGTACGGCCGACAAATATCCAAACTTATCCACATCGGGTCCAGCGTCACCTCCTGGGGGTAATAAGCTGGCTAGCTTAAGAAACCCAGATGGCAAATTACGCTTTGAGTGGATGGGTAAAAAATTAATTCAACGCTCTTTATTGAACCCTGAGTTAGAGTGGGAAATGTCCTTAGTAAAAGACACCATTAACCCTAGCCATTCAGGTTATAACGAGAAAGCAGCGTTAGCAAAAACAGTCAGTAAAGATACCCAAAAGCAAGACTGGGGTGAAGGTGTTGCTAAAGACAACCGCGCGCACAGCGATGACGAGATGGAATGCTATTCGTGCCATACCTCATGGACCACTTCATGTGCAGGCTGTCATTTGCCGATCGAAGCGAATTGGAAAACTGAGCGTAACAAATATGAAGGCGGTGAAACTCGTAATTTTGCCACCTATAACCCTCAGGTAGCGCGAGACCAGATGTTCCAATTAGGTCGTCGTGGAGGAATCAACGGCGGACGAATCGCCCCAGTAAGATCGTCTTCGGCATTAGTTTTGTCTTCGACTAACGCAAATCGTGAAAAGATTTACATTCAACAACCGCCTATATCAGCGAGTGGTTTTAGTTCACAAGCGTTCGCTCCACATTTTCCACACACCACTCGTTTAGAGGAAACAAAAACCTGTGATGATTGCCATCTATCTGAAAACAATGACAATAATGCGATCATGGCGCAGTTGTTATTGCAGGGCACCAATTTCGTAAACTTCATTGGTTACAATGCATGGGTAGGTACTGAAAATGCTATTTCGGCGGTGCAAGTTACTGAGTGGGAAGAGCCACAAGCAGTGATTGGTAGTTACTTACAAAAATATGCCTATCCTGATTGGTTTCAAAAGCACCAAGACAATGGTCAAGAGTTGCAGACTGCGTATGATCATAAATCGGCTCAAGTATCTTGTTTGCAGTTGCGAGGTGAGTATCTATTTGCGGCCGAAGGTACAAATGGTTTTCGCGCCTACGATGTGTCGAATATTGCTAACAAAGGCTATAGCTTACGATTTGTAACTGCGCCCTTTAGTCCGCTCGGCCAAGATACTAAGGTTAAAACAGATAATGCCACCTGTATGGCGTTGCCAACTAACCAAAATATTGCGCCAGAGCGTAATCAAGGCGACTTGATGCGTATTGATAATCAAGAGCAACCATTTCACCCAATCTATAACTATGCCCTAGTGACCGACTCGCAAAGCGGTTTGATAGTGGTTGACGTGAATACTTTGGTTGACGGTGAGTTCCGTAATAATTTTCTTGAGGCCGAGCTAGTTTGGAATGACGGTGGAATATTAGATGGCGCCAAGCACATTGTTATTGGGGGCTACTACGCCTACATTATTGCCGATGCCGGTTTGGTTATCGTAAATCTCGATAATCCATTGCAACCGAAAGTTGAGCAGGTAATAGAGTTAAATGATGGCCGTGCGTCAGCACTTCAGTTCCGTTATTTGTTTGTTACGGATGCAGATGGCGTAAAGGTTATTGACGTAACTCAAGGCAAGACAGCAGAACTGCTAAGCAACAATACGATTGCCTTAGACGATGCACAGCGTATTTATGTTGCGCGAACTTTTGCCTATGTTGCTGCTGGTGCTGAAGGTTTGGCAATTATCGATGTTAAGCAGCCAAATAAAATGAAGTTACTGCAAAAATTTGATGCTGATGGGCAACTTAATGATGCACGAGATGTTGTTGTTGGTAGTACCAACGCCAGTCTTTTTGCCTATGTGGCGGACGGCGTCAATGGTCTTAAAGTAGTGCAACTTACGTCACCTGACACGCAGCCTAAGTTCTATGGATTTAGCCCAGAACCGGTGCCTGAGTTAATCGCTTGGCGAAAAACTAAGTCAGCGGCAATAGCGTTGTCTAAAGGCATGGACAGAGATCGTGCGGTTGATGAAACCGGCGGTCAAATAGCGGTATTCGGGCGATTAGGTTCGCGACCGTTAAATTTAACTGAGATGCGAAGACTTTACCTTGACGAGAATGGCAAACCATGGACCGTCAATAATAAGGTTGATGCAGCCAAACGGGTCGATGTTAAGACTCGGGGCAATGCCAAGTAAGGTTGCCTATGGCTAACGTCAAAGGAATATTGTTTTTCGGCTTACTAGTTAGTGTCTCAATCGGCAATAGCTTCGCAGCCGAACCGACGGCCGAACTGCCTCAGTTTGCAGCGCCAAAACATATGGGAGTTGCGACCTGCGGGAATTCATCTTGTCACTCGGTAAAGCAACTCGAAGAGCCGAGTAATGTATTGCAAAATGAATACTCAACTTGGCTATTTCACGATCGTCATTCAAAAGCCTATTCCACCTTGCTTAGTGAAGAGTCTCAACGTATTGCCTCTAAACTAGGAATTAAAGATGCCTCAAAAGCCAGCATCTGTTTAGACTGTCATGCCGATAATGTGCCGCTTGAAAAACGCGGCGAAGAGTTTCATATGACTGACGGGGTTGGTTGTGAGGCTTGCCATGGTGGTTCTGAAAAGTGGTTAGGTAGGCACACTATTAAGCCCTATAGTTTGCAACGAAACTTAGCTGACGGCATGTACCCAACGGCCAACTTGGGTGAACGAACGAAGTTATGTGTTAGCTGCCATGTTGGCAATGAAAAAAAGTTGGCTAACCACACTATAATGGGGGCAGGGCATCCGCGTTTAGGCTTCGAGCTAGATACGTTTACCATTCGCCAGCCAGAGCACCATGTGGTTGACCAAGATTACTTACAAAGAAAAAATCCAGATAGCCCAATTCGTCGACTATTAGTTGGCTCTGCGGTGCACGCTCAATCAGTTGCCAAGAACCTGGGCGGATCATTAATTAATAACCCTCAAGGTCACCCTGAGATTGCTCTGTATGACTGTCACTCCTGTCATCATTCCTTGAGTGATTTGAAGTGGAAGCAGCGACCGAGCACAGCTGGTTTGAAGCCTGGCGCAATTCGACTTAACGACAGTAGTTTCATTATACTGGCGGCACTCACTGGGGCGCTAGACAGCAAATTACAGGATGATATGTTACGCGGTATAAGTGCTTTGCATTCAGCGTCTAGTCATTCAGTCAGTGAACTGCAATTAGCTGCTGCCGAGTTACAAACATTATCGGTAGCAAGTCAGAACATGTTCGAGAATGTGGCGTTAACAGATACCGATAAGCGCAAAATGATCGAAGACCTTATGCGCCTCGGCATTCAAGGAGAGTACCGAGATTATATTGCGGCTGAACAAGCTGTTATGGCAATGGACGCCTTGAGTTACAGCTTGCCAAGCGAGCCGAGCTTAACCGAAGTAATCAATCGGGCTTATCAGTACACTCAAAATGATGAAGCTTATAAGCCTGAGAAACTCAGTAAAGATCTAGAAGGTTATTTGAAACGCCAATAACCTTCTTTGATTTGACTTTTAAGCCCAGACAACCTTCTCTTTCTGACCTTCGAGGGTGGGAAGAAATTTCTCCTCAAGCTCAGCACGTTTGACCTTCATAGTGGGTGTTAGAAGTCCATTTTCGATCGTCCATGCTTCGTCTACGATACGTATACCGCCAATAACTTCGTGTTTCTCAATTTGAGCGTTTACTTCTGCAACAGTCGCAAGCAAGCTTTCTTCGATTTCCTTTTTATTCATATCGTCGGCAATTTCTTTTGACAAGACGATCACCGCCATAGCGGCCGGCAAGCCACTGCCCATCACACATAGTTGCTCGATAAAAAGATTACTTGCTAGTTTCGACTCGATTGGCACTGGCGCTATATATTTACCCTTGCCTGACTTGAAGATATCCTTAACGCGGCCGGTAATTGTGAAATAGCCGTCGGCATCTATATCGGCTTTATCTCCGGTACGAAAGTAGCCGTCTTCGGTAAATGACTCGGCGGTTACTTCAGGATTTTTGTAGTATTCGGGGAAAACGGCGGGTCCTTTAATTAACACTTCGCCAGCATCAGATACCTTTATATCAAACCCTTCAACTGCTTTACCGATGGTGCCGATTTTTTTAAAATCGAATGGAAATTGACTGGTTGCCATACCCATCGTTTCGCTCATGCCCCAGCCTTCGCCAATATGTATATCAAGCTTGTGATACCACTCAAGAATCGACGGTGAAATCGGCGCTGAGCCACTACCAAACGATTTAGTATTTTCGAAACCTAATTGAGTTTTGATTTTGTTTTTCACAATCGAACTTAAAATTGGAATCTTCAGCATTAAGTTGAGCTTGCGTTGTGGAATATTGGCAAGCACTTGTGACTGAAATTTCACCCACAGTCTCGGTACCGAAATAAACCCAGTCGGCTGCGCGCTTCTCAGGTCTCGAATAAAGGTATCAAGGCTTTCATTGAAGGTGACAGTGCCACCGCTATACAAACTGTAGTACTCAACTAAGCTGCGCTCTGTTACGTGAGCTAAAGGCAGATATGACAGCGCTCGCTCATCTTCACTAGCATCTAGAGTTTTTACCGCCACGGCGGTAGAAAAACAAAGGTTTTCAAAGCTGATAACGACACCCTTTGGGTTGCCGGTTGAGCCCGAGGTGTAAACAATTGAGAAAACATCATCAAGCTTCGGCTGGTGTACTTGAGCCGCTTGCATAGCGTCATTGTTTGCGATCAAGTCCGCCATGCTGTGCTGCCAAGCAACCGTGCTAGTTGACATACCAATGGTTATTACCGATTCTGAAATTGAGTCTTTAACAACTTGTGGCTTAGCAATACTGCCAACAATGATGGCCTTGGCTTCGCTATGACTCATCACATGGGAAATAATGCTCTCGCCTGCGGTAGCATATATAGGTGTGGGAATGAATCCCGCGGCTACAATAGCAAAATCGGCGATAAACCAATCGGCACAATTATTCGCTATAATCGCTACGCGATCGCCTTTTTGTAGCCCTAATCCAACCAAGCCCTGAGCTAATCGTAAAGTTTGGTCGTACACCTCGGCCCAAGTATATTCAATGTATTCACCGTTTACAGGTTGCCGAAGGTAGACTTTAGTAGGTGTTTTCTCAACCTGACGAGCAAACATCACCATCGGCATTACATTTTGATTGGGGATCATTCTTTTTTCTCCTTTAGAGCATCGCTATCGGACGGCTCTTAAAACTCTTTATTCGGATTGGTTTCTAGCTTTTTCGTGAAAATTTAAAAAACAATCTACGTATTATTGTCTGCTGCATTGTTCAATTAAGAGTACCTTTTACGCAGAATGCTGGCAAACCATTTTGCTCTCAAAATAGTCTCCTGATCTAGCTAAAAACCTATTTAGGATCTTCATTTAGAAAATTGTCAGGCTCTCGCCAGAGATGTACATGTGAGCAGCCCAAAATCTGCTAAACTATTTTATATTGTATTACTCTCGGTAGTCAGAAAGGCAGTCATCAAATACGCAAATGCAGAAACTATGAAAAAGTTAAGAACGCCAGATAGCCATTTCGAAAATTTACCAGACTATGATTTCGAACCCCATTATCTTGATATAGATGATGGTGATAACGGTTCCTTAAGGATACATTACCTTGATGAAGGCAATCACAAGGGGCAAACCGTGCTGCTGATGCACGGAGAACCTTCGTGGTCATACCTATACCGCAAAATGATTCCCGGATTAATTGCGGCTGGCTATCACGTACTCGCTCCTGATTTGCCAGGCTTTGGCCGGTCAGATAAACCCGCAGAACGAAGTGATTATACCTATCAAAATCACGTCGATTGGATGACACGCTGGCTAACGGCATTGGACCTATCAACGGTGGTCTTATTTTGCCAGGATTGGGGCGGCTTGATCGGCTTGCGATTAGTCGCTGAGCACAGCGAACGTTTTAGTGGAGTTATTGCAGGCAATACTTTTTTGCCGACTGGTGATGTTGATCCAGGAGAGGCTTTTGTTCGCTGGCAAAACTACTCGCAGACGGTTGCTGAGTTCCCTGTAGGAAACATTATCGACGGTGCAACCATGACGCAATTGAGCGATGCTGTAAAAGCCGCATATAATGCTCCGTACCCAGATGAGACGTATAAAGCAGGGGCGCGCCAATTTCCTTTGTTGGTGCCAACCAAAGCCGACGATCCGGCCGCTGCTCCAAACCGTGCAGCCTGGGAAAAGTTATCGATCTTAAAGATTCCTTTTTTAACCGCCTTCAGTGATAAGGATCCAGTGACCGCTGGTGGCGACAAGGTATTTCAGAAAATGATACCTGGCACCAAGGGCCAGAAGCATGTGACAATTAAAGATGGTGGCCATTTCTTACAAGAAGATAAAGGCCAAGAGCTTGCAGAAGTTATCATCGGATTCATCAACGACAATAAAGTATAGGGTAGAGCAATGACTAAGAAACAAGCTAAAAAGCAGTATGACGTAGTGGTTTGGGGAGCGACGGGCTTTACCGGTAAATGGGTAGCTAAGCATCTTTTTGATCACTATTCGGGCAGCGATTTAAAGTGGGCTATTGCCGGGAGAAACGCAGACAAAATGACTGATGTGCGCGAGTTTATTGGCGATGGTTCTGCCACTATTGATGGCATAATTGCAGATAGTAACGACCCAGAGTCGCTACTTGAACTGGTACAAAGTACCAAAGTTATCATTACCACTGTTGGTCCCTATGCTTATTATGGTTCTTTATTAGTTAAGCTCTGCGCTGAATCGGGCACCCATTATGTTGATTTATGCGGCGAAGTCCCTTGGATGCGTGAGATGATTGATGCTCATCAACAGTCGGCCGAACAAAGCGGCGCCAAAATAGTGCATAGCTGTGGTTTTGATTCGGTACCTTCCGATATGGGTGTTTACTTTACCCAGCAACAAGCCGCTAAGGCATTTTCTAAGCCATTAAAAAGCGTTCGCTACCAATTGATTAAAGCAAAAGGTGGCGTAAGCGGTGGCACCATTGCCAGCATGATGAATATTGTTAAGTTGGCGGTTAAAGATAAGTCAATTCGAAAGCTGTTGGCGAATCCTTACTCCTTGAACCCAGACCCTAGCTTTAAGGGTCCGGATAAGGGTGACCAGACAACCGCAAAATTTAGTAAGGTTCTCGACAAGTGGACTGCTCCG
>JAWUZB010000110.1:0-63852 GCA_034110505.1 Gammaproteobacteria bacterium | reverse complement strand
CCGACAATGTGACTGTTTACCCTGGTATTAGGGCGCAATTGCCTAAGCAGTATACCGATTTGATGCAGCAGCTGATTTGCCCTCTTTTGCGGCAGCATTTTGTTGTTCCCGAGGCGCTAGAGTATTCGTCTACCATGGCCTATTTTTCACTGCTGACAACGCCTGTTGATGAGCTCGGGATGCTGCAACGTATGCCTCATTTTGACAGCGTTAAAAAAAGCAACTTTGCTCTCGTGCATTACTTGAACGAGGGAGAGTTTGGCGGCACTGGTTTTTTCCGCCATCGTCCGACGGGCTTCGAAAACATCGTTGATCATCGTTATAGCAGTTTTCTGTTTGCAGCCAAGACTTTCGTAAAGAACCATGGCCAGCCGCCAATCAAATATATCGACGCTAGCGATGCACACTATGAGTTGATTGACCGAGTAGAGTACAAGCCTAACCGCTTGGTGGCATACCCCGGCACCTTGCTCCACTCAGGCTTGGTTCAAGCCAATATCGATATCGGCGCCGACCCTGTAAGTGGGCGCCTAACCGCAAATCTGTTTATCGACTTCGACTAAGCCCTCAGGTTCTGGCAGTCTCCTTTTTCTGGCTACTTATTCGCAACTAGTAAGGCTGATAAGTGACGCTCTACTGGAGCTTCTCAAGTAGAGGAACGACAGCCTCAGCATAATCGCCAGATTCAACGATTTGACGCATATTCTTCATCGTCTTAAACGGTGAATCAACCAGCATCATGTTGGTAACCCACCCTGGCGTTGGACCATTGGGGTCAATGTGAGCGAAGTTTTCGACATTAGTACTACCATCTGAGTTTGCAGTGAAATGCCATTGCGAAACGGCATCTTCAATGCGTACTGCCTTAGACTCAGGTGTACCACCGTCAGTCGCTGTGCTGGTCATGGTTACCTTTTGAGTCTCACTGTCTTTAGTCCAAACTACATGTGCGTAGACATCACGATCTGATACTGGAAACGGTACGTCGTTATAAACATAGACATAACTTTCAGTTTCAGAAACACGTTTTTCCACTCGTGATTCTTTACATAAGGCCGCCCACTCAGAACACGCAGGCATATCTTCAACTAAGGCCACTAGGCTAGCAACACTACCCTTCACCGTCATTTCCCCACGTACCGCTTTGAAGGCTGAGCCGCTTACTGAGCTGGTTAGAATTACGATACCGTCTTTATTTTTCTTTTCTTTCCAATCGTATTCAATGCCCTCTATTTGTGCAGATACGGCAAATGGAAAGGCTAGAATTGCTAGCGTTAGACTGAATATTAACTTCATTGGAACTCCTCTAAATTTAAATTGGATAACGGGCTATTTAAGACCGGGCATTATCTATTTCGCATGCATTTTTATACGGACCAGCAATAAACAATAGCAAAATTACAAGCAGCAGTGCGAGCGAGATATAGCATAGCGGAATACCGGCAGACGCGCCTGCGCGAAGCCCACCTGAACTTGATGGGCAAACGCCACCGCTGCCAAAAAATTCGGCTAATGACGCTAACAATGCAATAACAAAAGCGCTGCCCCAGCCAATACAGAAGAGGTGATGCTTATAGTTATTGTGCTTTGCGATTAACGAGCCGAGCATCAGCCCATAAGCGAGTGTCACGACATAACAAATAGGCATCACAAATATATTTGGGCAACTCAATCCGTTGAGGTTGTCGAGGCTGACCTTGGCAACGCTTACAAAGCCGAAAATCAGCAGAGCCCAGAGCGGGTAATTTATTAGTGGGTTGGTTTTCATATGCATTGCTTATTGGTTCTATGCGCGAGCATAATTAGGCCTGGGTTGATTACAACTCTAGAGTCGAACCAGTTGATTTGCAAAAGAGCCTGACCGAGTGACAAGCTCGCCATTAAGGTAGCGAACAGAGATAGACACAGCGCTTTGCTCACCCAAACCGAAGTTTAAAATATGCGATTGGTCAGAACATAAACCTTCACCGACCACAAAAGTGTTGTGTAAGTTTGTGCCATCGGCAAGTGTGACCATTACTTTGGCGCCGATCGATGTAACTGTGTTGGGCAGTTGAATTTTCAAATGCTGACTGTTGCCTCCTTTGCTGAGAAATACTTGTTGTGGCCCCAGCAAGTTGACGTGTATCAGATCCGGATAACCGTCTTGATTAAAGTCGGCGGTTAATGGGCTAATGCCAAATAAGCGGTTTTGTACTCCAGCTAGTTTACCCGCGGCGGCAAACTCGCCGTTTTGGGTCTGCAGCATAAAGCGGCCATCTAAGCGCCATGCCGGTAAAATATGCAGAGGGAAACCGGCGTAGTTTTCGGATACCACTAGATCATCTTGGCCATCAAGGTTGAAGTCTTCAAATAAAGCTCCCCAAGAGAACTCGTAATCCGCTAGTTTTGCTTGATCGGCTATATCTTTGAATTCGAAGTCGCCCTGATTTTCAAACATAATCCACTTCTTATTAAGCACTTGATGTTCGCTTAAATCGCCACGTACCAGTGCGTCTGGCGTAGTGCTGCCAACGTTAGAGAAGTAAAAATCAGGCTTGCCATCATTATTGTAATCGCTCACCGCAATGCCCATCGGGTACGAAAAGTAGTTGGAAGTGGGGTTCGGCATATCTTTAAATTTCAAGCCGCCGAGGTTCTTCCAAGTTTTAACCGTGCCGGTGTCGTGGGCTACAACTAAGTCTTCTAAATTGTCGTCATCAACGTCAATGAAAATCGCTTGAAAGGTGTTGTGCTGGTAGTACAGGCCAGCTTCTTTGGTGATGTTGGCAAATTTATTACCGCCTTTGTTGATATATAGAGCACTGATCCCGCCGTACACTTTATTGAAGATAGTTTCGCCCTCGACGTGTTCACGAGCGATATAGCCAGTTACGTACATATCAAATAAACCATCACGATTTAAGTCGCTCACCGCGACCGATAATGGTACAGATTTGGCATCAAATTCTAAATCAAGTTTTACCCCAGCAAACTTACCGTTGCTATTGGTATACAGCCACACACCAGATTGACGAGTGATTAATAGGTCAGTGTCGCCATCGTTGTCTAGGTCGAGTGCGATCGAGCTAAAGGTGTTGTCTGGCGTATCTTTTGACCAATTAGTTTGTGCTGTTATGTCTACAAAGCGGCCGTTGTCGAATCGGTAGAGTGCATCATTCTGCTCTATGCCGCCGCCCAAAAATATTTCTTCGATACCGTCGCCATCGATATCGATTACCGCACTTGCGGTAAAAGGTATGGTTTTTTTAGCATCGTAGGTAGGCACAAAATCGATCGTCTGCTGGTCAAATGTCGGCACAACAATTGAGCTCATATCAACTTCATAGTCTATTGCTCGATCATTGGCTGCGAGCCAGAAAAGTCCACCGATTAGCAACAGCAACAAGATCGCGAGATAGCACAGAATGGATTTTATTAATCTAGAAATTGACATGATTAGGCACCTGGGTTGGCGATTGCGCGCGCCTGAATAAGTGAAAGTGAGAAAAAGATAAAAAACGCTACATTTAAAGCAATCGGCATTAGGTGTTTGCCAATTTGTGGCGCTATAAGGTAAATAACGAAACTACAAATAATCAACACTATAGGGCTAAAAATTGCCCCCCAGCGGCGGTAATGTGAGCGGCCAGTCAGCGCTAACCAAATAAAAACAATAGACAGAATTAATGTGGTGATGCGGGTTACATTCAAGAGTGTTTCGTAGCGTAACTCGTACAACTGAATCAGTTGCGCTAGCTCAGGTGTTTCTGGTATCTGCATCAAGGCGGATATGCTGGCGCGAGAACCAATCCATACGGCGCCAACAATGCAGCCGAAAGAACTAATAAAGAAGGTTGCAAACGCGGCTTGATGATTTGCTGGGCGTAACATCAAATAGATGTGATAGCAGCCGATCGGGTATAAGGTGGCGCCGAACACGCCGAAAAAATGACCGACGGTGGTGCGCTGCGCAGCAATGCCTTGCATGAATTCAAAGCCACCCTCGCTGAAACGAGCGAGCGCGTCGTAGTGTAATAAATATTCGCCAACGCCAACCAGTACTGCAGCTAATAGACCTATTAGGCCGCTTATATGTAACTTATTTAACATTCTTTTATCTCTTGATATTTTTTTTCGCATGCTCTGCTACTCTAGCTAGACGTTGCTATGGGCAGGACGATTACAATCATAGCTATGCCCAGTTTTTGAGTAAGAAATTAGAGTCTTGTATAGACAGAGGTTTAAATTTTCGAAAAATTGCATAGCAGAGTGAAATTAATTTTGCTGGCCGATGATTCGTGTCTTTAACACTAACATAAAGCTAGGCGACTTTTAAATTTTCACTAGATGAGGGCCGTGTGGTGGAAAGGAATAGTTATGAAAGTCAAATTTGAGTACTAATTCTGTCATCCAATACGGCGGCAATCACGTTTAAAAGGTCTTGCGGAACAGTGCTGAGTCCATTTAAGTCACTGTCTGCAAAAGAATGATCAGTGGCTTTATAAGCGGCAATGTAGGTGTTCAAAAAAATACGACACATCGGGCATACCTGCATATGCCTTTTAAGCAGTTTCGGTTGCTTTTCGGTTAACAAGCCGTCGGTATCGTCGAATATAAAGTCGTTGAATTCTCGGCAAGTTATGACACTCGCAAATACCATCCGCCGATCGGCGGCATCGATTCTAGTAGAATTTAATAGGGTTTTTTTTAAAATTTTAGTTAGCATGTTGAACCATTACTTCTGATATGTCTAACAGTGCTGATATTTCTGTAATTGTAAAACCTTCAAAGTCTTTCAGTAATCCGGGTATTCGGTGAACATCACTAAGGCCGTCTATCGCTTTCTTTACTTGTTCAAGTCATTCCGATTTTAAAACCTCCTCTTCAGGATTCGAGATTGTGGCGCAAGGAGTCGATAGCCTTGCGGATAATGACGTGATAAAACCACGCGCCTAGAGCCTCCGAACCTTTAACTGACACGAGACTCAAATGAGCCGCCAATATTCCTTCTTGCACTGCATCTTCAGCCAGCTTGCGGCATTTTAAATAGGCATAGCATTTATTGATGTACATCGCGTAATTGTCTGGGACCAATGCAACCGAGACGTCGTTAGAAACTCGTCCTTTGCTGTTACCCGCAGAATGAGATGCGATGTCTTGTTGAAAGCCAATAGTTGCCTTGTCGGTCGCTAACAATGGATAATTATGGCGACTTTAAAGGCGGTCTATACGGCGAGCATCTCTGCAACCCTCAGTACGTCTTTAGCATGGCAAAAGACTAAAGGCTTTTGCGCCTACTTTATCTATCAAAATACTGTTAATTGAGCTTATATCTGAGGATCAATTGAAATATATTTAGCCACTGCATGCTCTCACATTGTACTCAACTTTGATCGACCTAAATTACGCGCCGTTTTTCTTACTCGCTTTACTTGGCGCAATTGTGGCAAATGCCACAGGCGCGGGAGGCGGCATCGTTTTTGTTCCGGCGTTTAAGTTGCTAGGCATCGATCACGCTTCGATTATAGCCACTAGTTTCGCGATTCAATGCTTTGGTATGACGGCCGGCTCAATAGCCTGGTTTCGTTACTCTGGTAAGCAAGATATCAAGCTTGAGCCCGCTTGGAGCGAATACCTTAGCTTAGTGACGCTGTTTGCTACCCCAACAATTGTTGGTGTTGTATTTGGGCAAACAGTTTTTCAGCCTGGTAATGAGCAGCAAACCATCTTCGTGTTTAAACTGTTCTCGGCCATTTTTGGTGTTGCGATATTAGTCACAAGCTATCAATTGCGGAAAACGACCTCCACCGGCTTGAGTATCCAAGAGTTGCAGTCGATGAAGCAAAGTCGCCTGATGCGAACTGTTTTTTATTTCACTGGGTTTGTTGGTGGTGCGATAACGGCATGGTTATCAATTGGCGTCGGTGAGCTGGTAGCAATACTATTGATTTTGCTGCGTTACCCGGTCGCTTTGTCGGTTGGAGTCGCTGTCTCGGTGAGTGCTCTTGCTGTTTGGGTTGGTGTGCAAAAATATATCTGGTTTATCCATGGTATCAATCTCGATATCTTAATATTTGCTGCCCCAGCCGCCATCATTGGTGGAACACTGGCTAGACGAATAGCCAGTTGCTTAACTCCAACTCAGCTTAAAATGCTGATTGCCTGCTGGGTATTGATTAGTGCGGTGGTTCTGTAGAACGAGGCTAGAGCACTTACTTAGAGCGCTATTTGACGAGAGCATTAGCCGCTTTGTGACAGAGCGTGTGATCAATAGTTTAAAAGACAATTAAAGATTCTCGACAATAAGCTTTGCATCAGGCAGCGAATTAAAACGCGTTTTAGTCGCTGCCGTATAGGCTCCCATTTGATGACCAACGATAAGATCTCCGATTTCGAGGTCTGGCATCAAGATATTTTCGGCGATCACATCGATACTGTCACAGGTTGGCCCCGCTATGATACTTGCCTTCTTTTCGCCACCGCGAAATACTTGTAATGGGTAAACCGCATGATCAAATAACTGGCCTGAGTAAGATCCGTATATACCGTCGTCTAAGTAATACCAGACAAAGCCGTTCCGATGAGATTTTCCCGCTACCGTGGTAATGCTAGTAACGGCTGGTGCTATTAGATAGCGACCGGGTTCGGCAATAATATGCCAATCGTTCGGCAGCGTACTGAGAGCTTCTCTAATGGGCGCACAAAACGCCTTAATATCGAACCCTTCTAGCGCGTAGTCAGCTGGGAAACCACCGCCAATATCCAACACACTTAAAGGCTTGTCGGCGCTTAGGTTAATTTGCTCCATTAGTGCACGGCAAGCATGTACAGCTTCAACGTGCTTGGCTGCGTCCTCTACTTGTGAGCCGACATGAAACGATAAACCTTTGATATGAATACCCAGCTTTTCAGCCGCCGAAACTAGTTCGATCACCTCGTCTGGTGAGCAACCAAATTTCTTCGATAAATCTACTTTGGCCGACTCGCTGCGAAAGCTGAGGCGTAATAGCACGCCAACGCGTGAACGGTAATCGACTAGTTTTTTTAGTTCGTAAAGATTGTCAACCACGAAGGTGGTTGCGCCAAAGCGCAGAGCATCGCGAATCTCTTGGTCTTTTTTTATTGGGTGGGTATGAATTGTTCGGCGGCCTGAGATTTTATGTTGCATAAGCAAGTCCATCTCGCCGGCTGAAGCGATATCAAAACCGCCGCCCAAGGAGTCAATAACACTGACGATATGAGAGTCTGGGTGAGCCTTGACAGCATAGTAAAGTTCGACCCCGGGCAAGGCCTTTTGTAAGCAGTCAAATTTGTTACGTAATACATTGGCATCGAACACCAGCAGCGGCGAACCATGCTCCTTAACCACTTGTTGATAGTGCGCCAATTGTTGTTCGGCATGATCGACAGACTCAAGCGTGAGAAGTGGCCGAGTATCTAATGAGGTCATTCGACGCTCTCAACCTCGTTTGCAGCCAGCTCTAGTGAGTTGATAATATACTGAGGCAAGGCAAAACTTGCGCCGTGAATGGCCGGGTTGTAATAGCGGGTTTTGATGCCCAGTGCACTAAAACGTTGTTGTAGAACGCTTAGCGCCGGGGCACTTGCCTGAGCATTGTCGGTGCACCATGCGAAGGTCATGAAGCCGCCATAATAGCTGGGAACCGGTGCGCAGTAAAAACGCATATCTTGATACAGCGGACTCATACGTTTCTGCGTATTCTGAAGCTCATCGGCTTGGAAAAATGGCACACCGTTTTGCGTCACCATAATGCCATTGTCGGCTAAGCATTGTTTTGCGTAGTGATAAAAATCGTCGCTAAACAGTACCTCACCCGGGCCAATTGGATCGGTGCTATCGGAAATAATCACATCGAATCTTTGTTCGTCGCTAGCAGCAAAGTGTTTAACGAAATTAAAGCCGTCGTCGATAATCAAGTTAAGACGAGGGTCTTGATAGGCGCCATTCGAATGTTTGGGTAAAAACTCAATCGCCATATCGACTACTGATTGGTCTATTTCAACTTGGGTAACGTGGTCGATAGGGTGCTTTATTATCTCGCGCAACATGCCGCCGTCGCCACCACCAATAATCAATACTCGCTTGGCTTAGCCGTGCGCTAACATGGGAACATGCGCTAGCATTTCGTGATAAATGAAGTCGTCGGCTTCGGTGGTCTGCACAATGCCGTCTAAGGTCATTACTCTACCGAGTTGAGCGTTATGAAAGATCATCAAGTGTTGATGTTCTGTCTTGCTCTCGAAATACATCTTGTCGATGCGGTATTCTTGGCATACCGCATCATAAAGAGTTTCTTTAAAATGTTTCATCTTTGGATTCTATTTTTAGCGCGTGCGGGGACTATCAGGCGAGTTGGTATGTTCCATATTTACGCCACGCAGGTGCTCAGAAATACTGATTTTCTCGGGCTTAAATGCGTCACGAAATACAGCGATAGTCGCTTCTGGTACAGCATCACCGCACATGAATACATCAAACGCGGCAAAATCACGTTCGGGCCAAGTATGCACACTAATATGTGACTCAGCTAAAACGGCGACACCAGAAATGCCGCCATTAGGCGTAAAGTGGTGTAAGTGAATATGCAGCAAGGTTGCGCCGGATACGCTGACGGCTTTGCGCAGAGTAGCCTCCATCAACTCTAGATCGTCTAGCGCTTGGGCCCCCCATAAATCAATAATAATATGGGTTCCGGCAAACTCTACGCCATTACGGACAATAAAATGATCCACAGGCTGATTCTCGTCTAGTTGATGGTGCGAAGGCCAGTTGGCATCTCCGGAATCGTTCGCAGCGAAATCGGCAAGGGGGTTATTTAAGTCGAAGGTCATAAAATGTTACTCACAAAAAAGGTTGTTCTAACGCGCCTTTGTGTGTGATTTCATGACTTAAAAGCACCTCAAATACACGCCGCTAACGGCTAAACATAGTGTTCCCGAAGGTAATAAAATGAGCGGCTATTTTAATTTCATTTTTTTTAAAAACAAGTGTTATTGTTTCGATTTATAGTAAATTTTAAGTGCATGTTACAAACAATTTCGCGCAGTTTTCGGTTGCTCGGTCTACACTAGTTGAAAATAACAAATAATAAAGCAATCGAGTGAACCATATGAGTAATTACAAGGGTAAAACGGCGGTGATTAGTGGCGGTGCCGAAGGCATCGGTTTGGGAATCGCTCAGGCAGTCGGTCAGCAGGGCATGAATGTTGTTTTGGGCGACATCGACGAAGCTCAGTTAGCCAAGGCTGAAGTGCAGTTGCAAGCGCTGGGAATAGATGTTTTGACGGTTAAAATGGATGTTACTGACCCAGTTCAATGGCAGGCGCTTGGCGAAAAAGCGATTGAGCGATTCGGTAAAGTTCATATGTTGGTTAATAACGCCGGTGTTGCCTCGGCTCCAGGCCCCATTGAAAAGACTAATCATAAGGATTGGAATTGGCTTATCGACGTTAACCTAAAAGGCGTTATCTACGGCGCCGAAGCGATGGTGCCGCTAATAAAAGCACATGGAGAAGGCGGTTGGATGATCAACGTGGCATCTATGGCGGGTATGATCGGTGTACCTTACGCGGGTGCGTATACGGCAACCAAAGTAGCGGTTGTCGGCATGTCAGAAGCATGGAATGTTGAGTTGGCCAAACATAATATTGAGGTGTCGGTATTGTGCCCAGCATTTGTTAAAACGCGGATTCACCTGTCGCATCGAAATCGTCAACACGAGCACCTTGACACTCAACGAAAGGTTGATCCTAATGCGGCTCCGAAACATAACGCGGCTCAAGAATTCGTCGAAAATGGCATTCCGGCTGAGTTAGTTGGCCAACGTGTTATTGAAGCGCTTAATGCTAAGGAATTATATATTTTCACCCACCCTGCGCAGCGCGAAGTTGTTCAACAACGTTCGAAAGCTATAGACGATGCCTTTGAACGAGCTCAAAACAGTCCGTTGCTAGTTGACGTTACCGAGCAGTCGCCGATGATCTTCGACTAACAATCAAGCGACATAAGCCTTAAATAGCGAACTTAGCTATTTAAGGCTTTTTTTATTGTTTATGGTTTTAATCAACAGTAACACCTCAATTGAAAACAACATCTATTTTAAAAGCGGTGCTAAACTTCAACCATGGAAGATGAATGGTTAAGTACACTGGATCAGAATAGCGCTTTAATAGTTCCAACGCGCAGTTTGGCAAACCAGCTGAATGAGCGTGTTGCTCGATATTTTGTGGCATTAGCGCAGCCGGTTTGGATCGCACCTAATATTCTGGTCTGGTCTGATTACGTACGTCAACTTTGGCAGCTTAACCGTGACATGTTGTCGCACAAGCTGAATGTTCACAGTCTCATCAATGCTCAGCAGTCGTCGCTTCTTTGGACCCAAGTCGTCGAATCCTCGCGCCGTAATGAGCATCAATTAAATTTACTAAATGTTCAGCAAACTACGCGTGCGGTGCAACGCAGCTGGAAGCTTATGCATGACTGGAACGTCAGCGCATCTCAACTAAAGCAAGATCATGTAGCCGACACTGATCAGTTTGTTTTATGGGTCGAAAGTTATCAGGAGCTGCTTGAGAAGCGAGGTTTGTTGGATGAGCAATTGCTTATTAGTGCGTTGATACCTGAGCCTACGATTGAACACCCTTTTGCTGAACTTAATTTAGTCTCGTATGACTTATTAACGGCCGCTCAAAAGCAGTATTTTTCGAGCGCTAAAAAAAGCGGGGTCAGTTGCAAAAGCTCTCGACCATTAGTCGCCGCTAATGCAACCCAGTATCTGCAGTACGAAAATAGTAAAACTGAGATTGCCGCGGCGTTGGAATACGCGCGTAGTTGCTTAGAACAAGACCCTGACCACACCATTAGTTTGGTGATTCCTGACTTGGCGCAAAGGCACGCACAAGTACAAGAACTGGCTCGAGAAGTATTTTACCCTTGCGAGTCGCCACTGAGCGTTCAGCAAAATAGCTGCGTCTATGGCTTTAGTTTGGGTCAGCCGTTAGTAGAGCTGCCAGCAATTGAAGCCGCATTGAGTGTTATTTCGTTGCTGAAGAATCGAACCAATACGATAGACCTTGGCTTTCTGTTACGTAACCGCTTTTTAGGACTCAGTGCCGAGCATCGAGAACAAGGGCGTCTATTTGAGCAATGGTTAAAGCGTAATAGACTGCATACGTTCTCGTTTGACCAATTGCCGCTGTTGTATCAACAATGCTTAGATTATTTTGCCAAACGTGAGCAAGCGATAGAGACCAGTCTTTTACCGGTATTGATAGGTTTGGTAGAAAGTCGGCAGGCACTTCAGACACGCTTAACGAAAGCCAAACAAATTTCCGACTTCGCCGCACTGAGCTTTACTGACTGGGTGCAAGTTTTTAGTGATTGGCTGAATCAATGGCAATGGAATACGGCGATACAAGGTTCTCAACTCAACAGCGCGCAGTATCAATTGCAAACACGATGGAAGGCTTTACTCGAGGAGTTTGCTAGTTTAGCCGCGGTGCAAAAAAGTGTTGGGCTGAATCGCGCCTTTGAATTATTGCAACAGATGGCTCGCAATACCGTGTTCTTACCTAAAAGCGCTGATTCGCCAATCGTTATTTCGGGTGTATTTGAAGCTATTGGGCGCAAAGTTGATAGTTGTATTGTCACTGGAATGCATCAAGAATATCCTACACCACCGTCCACTGATGCATTCATTTCAAACCGTTTTTTGATGCAATCGGGCCATCCCGAAGCTACCGCCGAGTCGGGTTTTGTGCATGCTCAGAGTGTCATCAATAACTTACTCAACTGTGCCAGCAATAGGCGAATTTCATACCCCAATGCTAACGATCAAAATCGTGAGATTGTGATGCAGCCGAGTTCTCTTTTTAGAGGTGAATCATGGTCCAATGGAGTGCCCCTTAGTGCTGAGTCACGACAGCTAGACTTAGATCATTATGAAGATATCCAAGGCCCGCCTTGGTTGCAACCGGGCCGAGCCAAAGGTGGCTCAAAAATATTTGAGAATCAGTCTAACTGCGCATTCAAAGCCTTTGCAACACATCAATTAGGGTTCTTGGAAGAGGCTGAGGCCGAGTTTGGTTTAGATGGGCTTGATCGTGGCAACGTGGTTCACCAGTTACTCGATATTCTATGGCAGAGACTGCAAACTAAGACAGCACTCAGTGAGTTGGGCGATCTAGCGCGTCTAAACTTGGTAAGTAGTGTCATCGATGATTGCTTTAGTCAAGGGGAGTTCAAGCTTACTCAAGATAAAATTAATCTGTTGAAGCATGAGAAAAGTCGTTTACAGAATCTCTTGCTCGCGTGGTTAAAGGAAGAAGATAAAAGACCAAGCAATTTTTCCGTGATTGAGAGAGAAGAACAACGCGAAGGCGAACTTGGCGGTATTCGCTACCGTTATATTATCGACCGTTTGGATATCACTGACGACGGACGTAGTGTAATTATTGATTACAAAACCGGGGCGGTGAATCGAAACGACTGGGTCGGTGAACGAATTAAAAGCCCACAAATGCCGTTGTATGCGCTGGCCTTAGATAAGTTTAGAAATCAACCAGTGTCAGGCATTGCCTTCGCACAAGTAAAGTCTGCAGACCTAAAATTCATAGAGCTATCTGAACAAGATGTGTTTCGTAAGCCTTCTCACCACACTCTAAAGTATGAAAATCAATGGCAACAAAATCGTCAAGCATGGCCAGCAATTTTTGAGCAATTAGCGAAAGATTTTTTATCTGGTCAAGCAATAGTCAATCCGATCGATGAGGCTACTTGCCAGTATTGCGAGCTGACACCTTTTTGTCGAATATCGCAACTTAGAGATAGTCAACATGACTCTGTCGAGACAAAATTTTCGTTTGGCGAGGAACAATCATGATCACTAAGGTAGCGAATAGCAATCCAGGGATCAACGATTTAGATGCTCGACGCATGGCGTTAGACCCGCAACGGTCGTTCATTGTGCAGGCTCCAGCGGGTTCCGGTAAAACCGGTCTTTTAGTTTATCGAATGCTTACTTTATTGGCGTCGGTCGATAAACCACAACAAGTTTTAGCCATTACCTTTACGCGTAAAGCGACCGCCGAAATGCGAGAGCGCCTATTACAACTTATAGAGTTGGCAGAGCGCGGCGAGCAAAGTAACGATATGTTTGAACAGCAGGGCATTGACCTTGCCGCTGGGGTGCTCGCACAGGACAGGAAATACAATTGGCGCTTATTAGATGCGCCGCATCAATTGCAAATTCTGACCATTGATTCCTTTTGTGCAAAGCTCACCGCCAGCATGCCGTGGTTAAGTCGCTTAGGTGATCGTCCGCGAACCACGGATCAGGCTGATGCCCATTACTCGATTGCTATTGAGCAGCTTTTTGCTGAATTGCTGGACGATCAGTCTCATATAGCGCCAGCCCTAACAACAGTAATGTTAGAGCTGGATTTTAACTACAACAAGGCGCGTCAATTATTTTCCTCTATGCTGGCCAAGCGTGATCAATGGTTAAGGCATTTATTACAAGGTGATTTAGTCTCGATGCGCGATGATTTGGAAGCGGCATGGCAAAATATTGTCGATGCACAGCTTGCTAATATCAGTGAGATTTTGCCGTTGTCGACCATCGGTGAGCTATGTCGATTAGCGGTGTATGCAGCGCAAAATTTCCCCTATAAAGACGGCGAAACACCGCCCTTTAAAATATTTTTAGAGTATCAGTTGGAAGATCAGATCACTGCCGATCATTGGCGTGCACTGTGTCACATGCTTCTTACAGGTGACAATTTTCGTAAACGTGTAAATAAGAATTTGGGCTTTGAAGCGAAGAACGTTAACACTAATCGGATGCATGAATTATTGGCTCAATTTGCTGATGATTCGGAGTTGTTGAGCGCCTTAATCGAAATCAAAACACTACCCAGTGCGAGTTTTGATGACGCCGATTGGAAACAATTGCTTGCGCTTGAACGAGTACTTAAATCATTAGCAGGATTGTTGCAATTGAGGTTTAGGGCGACTGGTGAATGTGATCATAGCGAAGTTACTCAACGAGCTAATTTAGCTTTACAGGAGCTTGAGAATCCGACCGATCTTGGTCTGCGGATGGACTATCATTTACAACATATTTTGGTTGATGAGTTTCAAGATACCTCGCACGGTCAAATAGAGTTACTTAAGAAACTAACCTCAGGTTGGGCTGATTCGAATCAATCAAAAACCTTGTTTTTAGTCGGCGATCCGATGCAATCGATTTATCGATTTCGTGAAGCTGATGTGAGTTTGTTTTTGCAAGTTACCGATAACGCCAACACCCATATTTTTGCCGGACTGGATATTAGCGCCTTACATTTAACTGAGAATTTCCGATCAAGTAACAGCCTAGTAAGCTGGTTTAACGCCACTTTCCAGAGTAGCTTCCCTAACCGTAACAACGTCTTATCTGGTGCGATTAAATATGCTCAAGCTAGCTGTTCAAAAGATGATAATGAGTCTGCCTGTGAGTACTTACTGGCGTACGACAAAGAGCAAGAAGCTAATTTAGTGTTGAGCTCGGTGATTGAGCATGTTAGCGCTTTGCCAAAACGCAGTGATCAAGTAGCGATACTAGTGAGAACGCGCTCTCAGCTCAGTTATTTATTACCCAAACTACAAAGTGCTGGCATTGCTTACGCGGGCATTGATATTCAACCATTGGCGAAGCTACAAGCGGTCATAGACTTATTGACACTCTGCAAAGCTATCTGCCGAGAGGACGATAGAATTGCATGGTTAGCGTTATTGCGCGGCCCTTGGTGTGGTTTAAATCTGTCTAACATCAAACACATGGTGGGTCGTCAAGATGCTACTGTTTGGTCACAATTACAAAACGCCGATAGCCGTCAACTCAGTCAGCAAGATACAAAAAATCTCAATCGTTTTAGGCAGCAAATGAAGTTGACGATGACGCAAAGACAACAAGTCTCATTGGCCAGTCTTGCACGTTGGACTTGGCTTGGTTTGGGCGGCGAGCATACTCTGTTAGGGGCTAGCAAAGAAGATATCGAAACGGTCTTCGGCTTGGTCTCGATGCTTGAAGAAGGCGGCGATTTGCCGTCAATGCGTGATCTTGATAAGGCTCTTATGGGTCTATACGCTCAGCCTCAATACGACCATGATGGACAGGCTCCTCAGGTAGTAGTGTCGACCATGCATAAGTCGAAGGGCTTGCAATATCATACTGTTATTTTACCCGGGCTTGCTAATCCTCCGAGAAACTCTGACAAAGAAGTACTGATGTGGGCTGAAGCACAGAATCGTGCCGGGGAGTCTGACTTGTTGCTTGCTCCGTTTACTGATCAAGGGAGCTCTAGCGACAAAACTAAAGACAGCTTGCACTATCAATATTTGCGTCAGCTAGACGCTAAGCGAAGTGCCAACGAAACCATTCGTTTGATGTATGTGGCAACAACTCGAGCTGAGAAAAAAATAGTCTTAATCGGTCGAGCAAAGCTCGATACGAAAACGGCGTCGGTTAGACCACCGACTAAAAGCACATTATTGGCGACCGTTTGGGATGCGCTGGAAAGTAACTTTAGTTTTCCATTTTCAGAGCCAACTGAGCCAGACGCCGCCAAGCCAATACCACAAATGCTTGGTCGACTGCCGAGTGACTTCGTAAAGTGTTATCGTGACTCGATTCAATGGCAGGTCACCCAGCAACTCAATAGTGCGCCGAAAGTGCCTGAAGAAAGCGTGGGAATAGAGTACCAATGGGCGACTGAGGTAGCCACCGGTGTCGGTATTGTTCTACATGACTGGCTGCAATACAACGGCGCCAAAGTACTCAACCTGGAGATTGGCCGAAGCTTAGAGCAACGATGGCGAGCAGAATTGTTGAATTTGAGAGTGCCGTATAGCTCGCTTGATTACGCGTTACAGCGTTTAGTGTTGGCGGTGAAAAATATTCAGCAGCACAAAGAAGCTCACTTTCTATTTGAAAACTACCCTGAATCAAACAATGAGTTTACTTTGTCGGCCTTAGAAGACGGTTCAGTAAATAAGTATCGGCTAGATCGAACATTTGTCGATCACGCAGGCACTCGCTGGATTGTTGATTATAAAAGCACAGCGCATGAAAACGATGACGTTGCAGAGTTTGCGGCCGAGCAGGTACGCAGTCGGCACAAAGCACAACTGGAAAAATATGGTTTTTTATTCAGTCAGGTTGACGCAAGACCAATCCAACTAGCAGTATACTTCCCTTTATTAAAGCAGTTGATAAGTTGGCCGTATGAGGCGGCGAGCGACCAACTCTAACTAAACGTAGTCTATAAAATCATGAAAAAAGTAAAACTAGGTAGTAGCGACCTTCAAGTAACCGAAGTATGTTTAGGCAGCATGACTTGGGGTGAGCAGAACACTCAAGCTGAAGGTCACCAACAAATTGACTATGCGCTTGATCAAGGTATTAACTTTATTGATACTGCTGAGATGTATTCGGTACCGCCGAGCAAAGAAACTTATGGTGCAACTGAGACAATAATCGGCAACTGGATTGCCGCCAATCAGAGCAAACGTCAAGACATAGTTTTGGCAAGCAAGATTGCTGGTAGCGGCGTGCCATGGGTGCGTGATGGCTCACCAATAACAGGTTCCTCGGTGAAGGAAGCGATCGAAGATTCTTTGCTTCGCCTTAAAACCGACTATATAGATTTGTATCAGCTGCATTGGCCAAACCGTATGACGCCGCATTTTTCAAAGCACTGGCCTGGTCGCGTCGATCCGAATAAAACCGATGCCAAAAAAGAAAGCGAGGGCATGCTAGATATATTGCAAGCGCTCGATGCAGCGATGAAGGAAGGTAAAATTCGCAATATTGGCTTGTCTGATGATACGCCGTGGGGCATCAGCGAATATCTGCATCTGGCTGAGAAACATGATCTGCCTAAAATGGTGTCTATTCAGAATGAGTTCAGTTTGCTGCACTTAAAAGATTGGCCTTATTTAATCGAAACCTGTGTCTTCAACGACGTTGCTTACTTGCCATGGTCGCCAATCGCTGGCGGCGCGCTGTCCGGCAAATACGCCAACGGCGCAAAGCCTGAAGGCTGTCGCTGGACCATGCAACAACGCAATGGAATCTTTCGGGATACCAGCTTGTCACATCAAGCAATCGAGGCTTATCAAAATGTGGCGACCACTAATAACTTAACACTGGTGCAATTGTCACTAGCGTGGGTTTATCAATTGACTGGAGTCACATCGACCATCATTGGTGCAACCTCAATGGAGCAGCTTAAAGAGGATATTGATGCTTATGAGATAGCCTTATCACCGGAGATTCTTGATCAAGTGGGTGCGGTTATTAAGCGCTTTCCTCAACCGTTCTAGTCTAAGCTGTTGGATTCTATGATAATGTTTCTTGGCTTAAAAAGGGCGATTTGGATACTGGCTATTAGCGCTGTATCTAGTAGTGTCTATGCACAAGATGTAGATGCGCCTAGCTTTATTGCGGCCGTTCCGTTAGAACGAGGCTCACCAGTTTACCCTGGAATAGAGTTAATCAATGCCAATTCCGGAATGGCAGAAATTGAGCTAATGATAGATACGGATGGCCGAGTTTTTGCTCCCATTGTTCTCCGCTCAACGGCGACGAGATTCGAGAACGCAGCGCTGCTTGCACTGAAAGATTATGTGTACAAGCCGGCTATGTTTAATGGTGAATCAGTCAAGTCTCGTACCTCGATTCGGATTTCATTCCTTATTGAAGGCGAGGCTGAAGGCGTAAATAGACGCTTTTCGAGGATGTTTAAACGTGTGACGAATGAGTTGGATGCTGCAGAGCCTAATTTGTCTAGGATTGATAAATCGATGGTTAGCATGTTGGCCGATGGTAGCCTATCGAGCTATGCGCTTGCTCGTTATAACCTTCTTGGTCTCCGCGTAGCAATAGCTTTCGGTGATTTGCCTGAACAAATCGAAGCAACAAGAAAGCTCTTAATGTTTGATCAAAGAGTGAGCATAAAAAATCGGACTTTAAATGCTAACACTTTAAAGAGTGTTCGGTACTCTCTGTTTCATTCATTGCTAAGCACGCAGCGCTATGCCGAAGCATTGGAGCTTTATACAGAGATGAAAGAGGCGGACCAAAGCGAAGATCCTAATTTGGAGAGCATGGTCGCGAAAATACAACAGTTACGCCAAAGTGACGCTCAATCAGTGATCGATATAAACATAGGAGCAAGAGGGTATTCGGTCGAACACTTACTGAAACATTCGATCTCGATTGTTGATGTTGACGGCACCGTTACATCATTGAAGTTTCGCTGTGAGCGTAAATTCAAGGAACTTCCGTTCTCCGCCGAATCGGATTATCGCTTACCGAAGTCTTGGGGTGGGTGTCTATTAGAGATTGTCGGCGAGCCGGGTACTGTTGCAAAATTAGTACAGTATTGACTCTAGGGCTTTTTTAGCAAATCAGCGTATAGATCAGATGTTGCCTCTATACGCCGACCCTCTTGCTTTAAGGGAATCTATTTCAAGACCCTATACTCGTTTATCAAGAATCTTTCTTACTGCTACCGGCGAGAACCAATAAACCAGCAGCAATGCCTAAGTTTTTAACGAAATTCTGCAGTTCATGCGCATAGCTTGGGTCACCTTGTAGCGCCCAAAAATTATGGATGAAGAGGTTGATCAGAATGGTCATGCCGAATAACATCAAAGCACTAATTCGCACTATCTTGCCAAAGATAAGCATTAGGCCCAAGCCAATTTGTAGGGCAATAGTGACTGGCAGCAACAATTCAGCTAACGGCACGCCCTTACTTTGCATCAAGGCTAAGGTGCCGCTATAGCCAGCTACCTTCATTATTCCAGGAAGTAGAAAGTAAGTGCCAAGTAGGGCGCGGCCAAGAATAAAATACAGCGGGTCGAGTTTTTTAAGGATATCGTTCATTTGCTCATGGGAGTTGCTTAAGTATTGATAGCCGGCAAGTATAGGCGAGCTTAATAGAGAAAGGCTAGTCGTCTGGTTTTTTCATTTCTGTGAGCATCGCTGGCGTTACTCTAAAGTCTGCGCCACCATGCACAAAACGTTGCTTTATCGAGAAACGATTTAGTAATTGCTTCAGCCGCAAACTCTGAAAGCGCATTAAACGCCATTCAGGTAAAGGGTAGAGTTTCGCCACTCCACCAGGCTTTAGTACGCGTAGAAATTCTTCTAAAATTTTAGCTAACTCAGCTTCTTCTTCAATCCAGACAAACAGAAGAAAGCTAGATAAAATCTGATCCACACTGTGGTCTGCAAAAGGCAGGGCATCCGCATATGCGCAAATTGCTTTCTCACGCCCGGCCGGGGCAGAACTGAACTGGCCACGGCTACCCATAGCTCGAGCCAAAATGCGATCTTTAAAGCTTATATCAATGTTCTCGGCTAGCAGTGGGTCGATGCCGTAAAATTCTATACCTGCCTGATGGCACGCTTGAAACATTGAGTCGTCAGCGAAAGGCGTGTAGCCACAACCAATATCGACAATTGTTTTTGCTTGAAGGTTTTCAAGCACCGCCGCCGCGCTTTGCGCTTGAAAAAATACCTTGCGGTAATACCAAAATGGCCGAGCGGTATGCATCATGCTGATGCCACTCTTCTCAATTGCCCGCACTTGACGGTGCATGAGCTTAAACGAGAAGTTCGCTAACGGACCTGTGACTCGCTTCTCTATTATTCTTCTTCTGTTGATGGTCATGGTTCCCATAGTGCCGTACTTTGCCGCCTAAGGCGAGAGCGCTAGAGTGTCGTCAGATCATCTTGGTATCTGAATCGTAGGCAGGCTAGAGGCTAGAGTTATCCGAAATAGTGGTTGGTCGCGATTCAATAAATCTAATATTAGTGGTTATTCTTGGGTCTATTTTTTCTAATTTTGTCTTTGATCAATGAACGCGCTGATTTTAACCGCGTGTAGATCGAAGCTAGCCGGTAACCTAAGCTAGAGGTATCTAGATGCGAGACCTCGGCTACGTTAAAACCGGTTAGCGTTTTATTTATTTTTTTGAGTAGAAAAAAGTCATTTGCATCGCTGAAATTTCCCGAGCGTTTTCGTCCTCTCGAATCCAATACGAACATTTCACCTTTTGTGTCTAATATAAAGTTCTTTAGGTTGGGGTCATTGTGCCGGAAATTAGCGAGGTGCATTTTTTTCAGAAATTCGATAACTTCAGGTAAGTGCGACTCATTGCACGCAACGCCCTCTTTAAACTCGTAGCATATCCACGAATCAACCACGGCGCCTAGAACGCGCTTCTCTAGTATGAAAAGGGGCTGTACTGACGGAATGCCTAGCTGATGAAAACGTTCTAGGCTCGATAAGGTTTGAGCCACTTCAGTGGGCTCGAAGTAACTTAGCGTTCTAGCCCATAAGCGCCCATTCTTATCGCGAGGTTGTTTGGCGATTATTTGCTTGCCAGCCAGTTGGCCGAGCTTTACCAAGCTGCGGTGGTTGTCTTTGAGCGGTTTAGCAAGGCCTACTAGAATCTCTAAGAGTTTCGGGATGTCGGGTAATTGCTCAGCCCATTGCTGTTGCCGAGGGTTGCTGAGGCAGCGCCAAGAGGCGTGTCGTTTTATTTCTAATAACATAGACTATAATAGACACGGCCTGTATCGAAATCATTGCTAATTTTCCGAACCGGATACCAATTTACCTCAAAGTTCATCTATTCACTTTCGATTCCACCCTAGCCGTGCTGAGGAAGCACGGTTATTGCTGTATTGGCACAAAACCTAGCAGTGTTGCTGGGTGTTTATCGGTGGCGAGTAAAAAGCCTCGGCCCTCTAAGCGCACGATGCCTTCCCAGTTGCGCCCGTCAATATTTGTCATCTGTAATTGAATCGGCGCTTGATCAAGCAACGATATATGTTCGCCTTCAATTTTAAATTCTAGCAGCCGTTCGACGTTATCGTAGTTTTTATGACTAGTGCCTTGAATAAATTCCTGTATCAATGGATCAGTCGCATTGCGACTAAATTTATCACCGCTGTACTTATAATTAATTACCCAAAAACGTTGTTCGGCATCGAGCTCAGTAGCATCGGTAATGCGATAAGGTAGATTGGGAAAGCTTAACTCGGACACTTCTTGTGTCAGTCTGTTGACCCTTCTTGCCTTGGGCTGTTTAACCGTTCTAACATCGTTTACTTCATGAATTGCGATAACGTCATCATCGACCATGATAATCGCCTCTTCACCCATATTTCTGAGTTTGCTTTGTGTCTGTAATGGCACCAAACTCTCGAGGTCTACCTCAATATTGGGACCTTCAGTAAAGTTAATCACACCAGCAACCACAAAGCTTTGATAACTACCCAGCACATTTAGAGCTTCTATCGCAAGCCAAAGTTTATTATCACGGCAAGCAATTGCTTCGAAACCATCAAAAAAGGCAATCGCGTTACGCAGGGCTTTCTGGTTTATGCGTATTGCCTTGGGTTGTAGAGGCTGAGTTGATAGGCCATCGATAAAATCGACGATTTGCTGTTTTTCTAGATAGTAAAAATAGCTAGCGCCATCGTCACTTAATCGCTCGGGGTATTGGGGTAACAAGACAAGCTTACCTTGGCACCATGCGAGGCCAGATATTTCCGCGGCATCCTGACCAAGAGGGTGGGCTAACGGTATAATCTGTACCGCTATTTCTTCTACCATGCCGCTATCGGCGGCCCAGAGCTTGAACGAGTTTGAGAAAATTAGTGTTGCTAGTAAAAGCTTTAGCATCTTAGGGAATCCGCTGAGGTCTCTAGTATTCATAGTAACAAAAAAAGGGCCAGCACATGGCTGACCCCTTCTATTGGTAAAGCAAAGTTCACATGCCTAGAACTTAAACTCAATACCGATACGTGCTTGCCATACAGAGAAGTCATCGATGGTATCAGTGGTGTTTGCACCTCTGAAGTTCTCATAAACAAACTGGCCTGCATTATTAAGGCTTGATTCTACAACTTGCTCGCTTACGAATGGCGCGTCATATTGAGCACCCCAATCGCTGTTAAGCAGGTTAAGAACGTTATTGACCTTCAAGAATATTTTTGGCTTAACGCCCGCAATCATAGGTAGGTCTTGATCGATACGTAAATCAACTCGAGCACTTGAACGAGCATTCTCGTCGTTACGACTTACGAATTGGCCGCGCGCTAGACTGCGGCTAGCAATAAGCTCATCGAAGCCCTGACGGTCAAAACCATCAGCATAAACAACAGCACCGTCGTTGGCACTTGGTATGTATAACAATTGACGCGAGCCGCGGCTATTATCTTCAAGTCCAGCATTACTCATTGTTAGGCTAGTTGCTTGGCCATTTTTGTACACACCGTATACAGAGAAACGAGTAATCAAATCGCTAACGAAGTTATGCTCAT
This sequence comes from Gammaproteobacteria bacterium, assembly GCA_034110505.1. Lineage (GTDB taxonomy): Bacteria > Pseudomonadota > Gammaproteobacteria > Arenicellales > Arenicellaceae > Arenicella. Next base: position 41,464 of record JAWUZB010000110.1, on the reverse strand, counting down.
ACCCTAAACGAAAGGTTAAACGGTGAGGCGTGTTGTATTCACTAGTGCCGGCCGTAAGGTTGTTTCCGTCATTAGTTGCTACATTGCTGAAGTTAGAGAAAGCCACCGATGAGTTCATGCCGCTGACATCTTCTGCATCAGAATAAGCGTAACCCAAATTCATGCTTAAGCCGTTTTCGAATTTCTTCGATAAACCCAATGAAAGCACTAAGGTGTCAGCATCTACATTAGAGTTAGTTAGCATGAAGTTCTCATCACCGATCACCGATCTTAAGATTGGCGAGCCCGCGGCCGTACGGCCAACTTCACGTTGAGCAAGGTCAACATAAACCGCTGAATCACGTTGCTTAGAGTAAAGAAGATCAGCGTCTAGCGTGTAGTCGCCTTTCAAGTCAAAGGTCGCGCCTAGCGCGATTTTGATTTCACTTGGTTGCTCGTAGTTCGGGTCAATCAGCGACAAGCGAGTTGTTGACGCGTCTTCAGGTGTCGTTGCGGCCACGGCATCTACTAATGCTTGTGGAACATCAAAGCCTGGACGGCCAGCACCCGTTAACGGAAGCTCGAACAATGATTGATCGAATGACTGACGTTGTTGCACGTTAGTAATGCCATCGTTGCTGTACGAGTTAGAGATCCAAACGTTCGGGTTACCGCCGGAGAAGATACCAACACCACCACGAACACGGGTGAAATCGTTAGCATCCCAAGTGAAACCAATACGCGGCTGAAGAATGTCTACACCATCGATGTTAGCGTCGTTACGAATACCGTTTTCAGCGGTGAACGCGGCATTAAATGCTGGGCGATCATCACTGCTAAAGCGCTCATAGCGCAAACCACCAACAACGGTTAGACCTAGGTCTTCAAAGTAGTACTCGTCTTGAAGCAATAAGGTTTCTTGCGTAATCGTATAGTTTGCGGCGGCATCATTCGGGTCGTTGGTTACGCCGCCGCTGCCGTAGAAAATACGGTCAGGAAGACCAAGTTCGAATTTATCAATACCGCTTAGACCACCACGACCAGAATCGTCGAAGAAATCTAATTCGCCACCACGAGAGTGTTGTACGAACAAGTTGAAAATATCCAACTCGTCACGCTCAAAACCAGCGGTGATTACATGATTGCCAGTAAGGTACTGAAGGTTGAACTTGATCAAGTTCGATTCATAGTTCAATCCGTTTGATTGACGTGAGTCATCGGCACCAAGATAAACAGTGTCACGACCAATGCTGATTTGGAAATCACCAAACTCACGATCGCCGACAGTCTGCTGAATCGCTGTGTTTTCTTGACGACCCAAGAATAGCTCAGTAGACATGTTGTCAGTCCACTGTGAACTAAGACGTAAGACTGAAGTCTCTAAATCACTACCACGATTGTAGAAGTGGTTTGCGAACTCAAATTCGTTATCGTCGTTGTCTGAACCTTGAATAGCACCACCCTCGAACTTATTATAGATAAAGGTAGCACGGTGATCATCATTGATGTCCCAGTCTAAGCGGCCGATCAATGCATCACGATCATTTGAACCTTGCTGCGGTTGACCACCTGGGTCATAACCGTAGACACGATTTGAAATATCAACAATACGATTAAAGTCGGCTTCACTTAGGAAGTCACGTTCTGTCCCGTTGCCAGAACCATTAAAGCCAGCCGCGTTGAAAAGAGGTTGCTCAGATTCTTCATAGGCTAAGAAGAAGAAAAGCTTGTCTTCAATGATTGGGCCGCCCAAGGTAAACGCAGTAGTCTCTTCAGTGAAATCACTATTGTCGACATCGATTTTTTCACCACGAAATTCAAAATTATCGCCACGAAAGCTGTCACTTGAGTATTCGTAAACGGCACTACCGAAAAATTCGTTACGGCCGCTTTTTGTTACCGCATTGATTGCACATGCTGAGAAACCACCCGCGGTTACGTCAAATGGCGCAAGCTCAACCGAGATTTGCTCAAGTGCGTCGAATGGAAAGGGCTGACCATTTGACGAAGCAAAACCATTGCTGTTCAAACCAAATCGATCATTCTGACCAACGCCATCTATCGACAAGCTGTTAAAACGTGGGTTTTTACCACCGCAGTTAACTGCGGAGCCACGTGATGGGTCATCTAAGTTGATGCGTGGGTCATTACTGAATACGTCTTTGATATCACGGTTAAAGGCAACCGCAGACTCGAGTACGTCAAGTGAGAAAACCGCAGATGGACCAGATGATATGTCAGCAGCAATGGCTCTGCCCATAACAACCACTTCTTCAAGCGAACCATTGGCAACAACAACGCCGACATCTTCGATAGTCAGTTGGTAAGCATCGCCAAGAGAGATGTTTGTAACAACAGCCGAATCAACGTTGTCTACAGAGACAACAAATGGGCCGCCAACTTGTAGGTTAGAGGCGAAAAAAGTACCGCTGTTATTTGAACTTACACGACGTTGCGATCCAGTGCGCTGGTCGGTCACGACAACTTCAGCATTGGCAACAGGGTTGCCGGCTGTGTCGAGAAGTTTGCCTCGAATTGACGAGGTTGTAGATTGTGCAAGTACAGCCGCTGAGAAAAGACCCAGCATTAATAGAGTAGTAGCTTTTAGTAAGCTATGAGCAAAGTTTCGCGGCATGGTTTTATACCCCCGGACGGTGAGTCCGATTCTGCGATTAGTGTGAAAAAGCTCGGCAATTGATACCGAACATGACTTATTCTTAACGTTGACGTTAATTGTATCTTTTATACAACGGGAGTGTTGCAAAAGTGTGACAGTTCGTCCGCAAATAAAATTCAATTCTCGGTACTTATTTTAGGGTTTTATAGACGTTTGTTTGGTTTCGCCTTAAGCCGACTATTTTATGGATGGTTTAACGCTTGTTCGTTATCGTAAGAACCAGTAAAGTCATGATCGATACCAAATAACCTCTCCTAATACTTCATGGAATTCCTGCCTAATTTACAAAGTGCGCTCGGTTTGATCGCTTTTCCGTTGATCGCCATGCTGTTCTGCAAAGGCCCAAAGCGATTCAATTTTCGTCTATGGGTATCGGTTGTTGCCTTGCAAGTGGTACTGGCATTGGTGTTTTTAAAGGTGCCACTGTTCCAAGCTATGTTTTCGGGCATGAACCAAGCGGTTTTAGCATTACAAGCGGCTACCAATGCGGGTACAAGCTTCGTCTTTGGTTATTTAGGCGGCAGTGATCTGCCGTTTACTGAGCTTCAACCTGGCTCCAGTTATATCTTGGCGTTTCAGGCGTTTCCGTTAATCATCGTAATCGGCGCGTTAACAGCGCTGCTATCGCATTGGCGCATTTTGCCCCTGATTATCGAAGGTTTGGCAAAAATTTTTACCAAAACATTGAATATCGGTGGCGCCGTAGCCTTGTCCGGTGCGGCTAATATTTTCATAGGGATGGTTGAAGCACCGTTGTTTATTCGCAACAGCATTAAAAAATTGAGCTATTCAGAACTATTTTTAGTAATGACCTTAGGTATGTCGACGGTCGCGGGAACGGTATTAGTGTTGTATTCAACCTTTCTAAATCAGGTAATCGATGATGCGGTGGGGCATATTTTAACCGCCTCTATTATGAGTGTACCTGCCGCGGTGATGATTTCACTAACCATGGTGCCGCAACAAGGTGAGCCGACTGCGTCCGATGCTGAGATAGCCTTTGATTATAGTGGCCCAATGGACGCTATCGCCCAGGGCGCGGTTAGCGCGATGCAAATGATGCTCGGTATTCTTGCCTTGATAATTACCTTTATTGCATTGGTGACACTCACCAACTTAGGTCTAGGATTGTTGCCGGATTACAATGGAATGCCGTTTTCTCTCGAACGTGTGCTTGGCTGGGTGATGGCGCCATTGTGTTGGTTGATGGGTATTCCCTGGGATCAAGCGACTACCGCCGGAACGTTAATGGGGGTTAAAACTATCTTTAATGAGTTCCTAGCGTTTATTCAACAGAGTCAATTACCCGCTGAAGCGTTGAGTCCACGCAGTGACTTAATTATTAGTTATGCGCTTTGCGGCTTTGCTAACTTTGGTAGTCTGGGAATTTTAATTGGCGGCTTGTCGGCGATGGCGCCAGAGCGGCGCAGTGAGATTACAAGTCTCGGCCTCAAGAGCATTGTCAGTGGCACCTTAGCTACTTGCATGACGGCCAGTGTGATCGGCGTCTTGACGATGGCCTAAATAGTCTACTTGTTGGCTTAAGAGCTATTATCTGAGAGGTGCGCTATATACTTGAGTAGCGCTTCTGGATCGTCGGTGATAATGCCATCAACCCCCAGCCTTATTAGTCGTGTCCATTGTCGTTTACTGTTAGCGGTCCATGGAATGACCGCCAGACCGGCTTCTTGAATCTGCTCGACGTCGCGTCGGCCAAGCAATGAATGATGCGGTGAGATAATGTCGGCACCAACCGCTTCGGCGGCTTCTAGCCAATCATCAGGCTTGTCTCTAAATAAAGCTGAAAGTTGTAGGTTTGGAGCTATATCTTTAGCTGCGATCAAAGTTGCGGGGTCAAAAGACTGCAACGTGACTCGTGACTCTAAACCGTATTGCTGGACTACTTTTAATACCGCGTCAACAAACGCGTCAGCGCTTGGTTGAGCGCGCTCTTTACTTGGGTCGCTTTTGCTCTGAATATTAAACGCTACGGTTTTAGCGTTGGCTAAGCCTGAATTTGTAACCATTTCAAATACTTCGGCTAGCGTTGGGATCTCAGTGCCAGCAATGGTGGCTTGCCTCTCAAATCTTGGGTTTTGCTTGCTGCCGCAATCGAACTGTTTTATTTGTTCTAGGCTAAGTTGATGAACCCATAGGTCTTGGGTTACTACAGAGCCATCTTTGTATTGGCAGATTAGCGGGTTTATCTGTTGGTCGTGTATCACCACGACAACGCCGTCTTTGCTCACGCCCATATCAAATTCAAGCGTATTAACGCCCAATTCTAAGGCGTGTTTTAGCCCGGGCAAGGAATTTTCAGGCAGCACCGCTCGGGCGCCACGGTGGCCTTGAACGTCAATAGTGGCGGCAGTATTAGCTTCGATCATGGATAATAAACTTAGGGCAAGTATTAATGCTTTCGTTGGTAACTAAACTATACAGAGACCTCAGTATAACTGCAGCACAAGATTGCTCTCCAATATGGGTTATTTTTCTGCATTTTTGTTGCTGTAGCGCAGTTCTGTTGAGGTCGATTCTGTTCGTGTAAAGGACAGTACCATACTGTCATGACAACTCAATTAATCCCAGATACCGCCTTCAGTTTTACCCTGAATAGCGCAGTCGCCTTTCTTAAATGCTATTTCTCGGCCACTGTCATGTTTAGCGAAGTAGTCTTTACTGACCGCGACGATGGTAGGCGTTAATAGTATTAGCGCGGTGACATTAACCAAGGTCATCAAGCCAAGTGCCATATCAGCGGCGCTCCATACCACATCTAAGCGAGCTCCCGAGCCCCAAAGCACCATCGCCAAATAGCCTAAGGTATAGACGCCATTGCCCCATTTATTATCGATTCCAAAAATTCTTAAATTGCTTTGCGCGTAAGCATAATTAGCCACCACTGAGGTAAACGCGAAGAGGGTAATGGCAATAGACACAAAATGTAGGCCTGAGCTACCAACATGCTGGGTCATCGCGTCTTGGGTTAGCCGAATGCCGGTCATTTCGCCTGCGGGAATGTCGCCAGCCAGTAAAATGATCACCGCGGTGCACGTGCATAGAATAATCGTATCGAAGAACACGCCAAGCATTTGTATATAGCCTTGGGTTGCTGGGTGATTGGGGTTTGGTGATGCGCTGGCCGCAGCATGTGGTGCACTGCCAGAGCCCGCTTCATTGGAGTAAAGCCCGCGTTGGATGCCAGCTTTTAATGCCGCGCCTAAGGCACCAGCCCCGGCTTCTTCAAGGCCAAACGCCGAGCTAACAATGTTTAGCAACATATCAGGCACGGCGGCAATATTGAAGATGGTTACCCCAAGCGCGGTAATAATATACGCTACGCCCATAAATGGCACTACGAGCTCGGCAAAACGGGCTATGGTTCGTAAGCCGCCAATCACGATAGCGCCAGCGATAATAGTAATTACCAAGCCAGAGTACAATGTCGGAATTTGATAGGCGTTATTTAGTGCATCAGCAATGGTGTTAGCTTGCATCGCACTAAAAAACAAGCCGTAGCCAAGGAATAGGCAAATAGAGAACAACACGGCCAACCATTTGATGCCGAGGCCTTGTTGAATGTAATACGCTGGGCCACCACGAAACTCGCTGTTATGGTCTCGCACTTTGTAGACTTGCGCTAATAAGCTCTCGGCGAAACCGGTCGCCATGCCAAGCAAGGCGATAACCCACATCCAAAATACCGCGCCTGCGCCACCAACCGAAATTGCCATAGCAACACCGGCTAAATTGCCTGTGCCGACGCGCGCCGAAAGGCTAGTACACAGTGCCTGGAATGAGCTAATGCCCTGACTGTCGGACTTAGTGCTGTTGCGGATGAGGCCGAACATATGGCCAAAATGCTTGAATTGTACAAAACCTAAAGAGGCTGAAAACCAGATGCCGGCGAGCACTAGCAAAATGATTAAAAGACTATAGTCGCCCCATAATATGTTGTTGATAAAGCCGATTATGGTTTCGAGCATGTGAATAATTGGATTAGATTAGCGACCCAATGATTGTGCGTTGTTCGAGCAAGAATTCAATCCGTTTTTCATCACTATTCTGAACAATAAGTGAAAACAACGTTTACCTAATGAAACGTGTTAATGCCTCAGGGCAGGGCATTCCGTTTGCCACAACCCTGACGGACCTGTGAGTTAACAGCTTAGCGCGAGATTGCCTCAAGGCTAGAAATCGTTTGCACGCAGGCATGTGCTGCTTCTTTGCCTTTCTTTACGAAATGCTCTTTGAAGAAAGTTGAATGTTCGTCGCCAGCATGAAAGTGATGTGGCGTGAGTACCGCTGAGAAGACCGGCACACCGGTATCCATTTGCGCACGCATTAATCCGTCGATCACTGAGGTGGCGACAAAATCATGTCGATAAATTCCGCCATCGACCACCAACCCCGCGGCCACAATGCCTGCGTATTTGCCTGTTTCGGCTAGGATCTTAGCGTGCAATGGGATTTCATAAGCGCCAGGAAGTTCGAAAAAATCAATTTCCAGCTTGCTCAGGCTGGCGAACTCTGTGGCAAAAGAGTCGCGTAACTGATCTACGATATCTCTGTGCCAACAAGCTTGAATAAAGGCTATTCGTTTTGAATCTGAAGAAGGTTTTGTCATTGTGTTAACTCAATCTGAATAATAAATTGAGGGCAAACAAGGGTGAGGCAAACGCTTCACGCAGCAGCGCTAAGCGAATAGAGTCTCTCTCCTTATTCTCATAACCAGACTGTAACTGTCGGCCTTGGAATCTAACCAAGTCTGCTTGTCCTTCTAATAAATGAATCATTAAAAGCGCCCGCGGGCTACACAATCGGCTCTGATAGAGACGCTTCTGTGATTACCGCCGGTGGGGAATTACACCCCGCCCTGAGAACCCCGATAATGCTATCGGAAAGAAGATTATAGTCAAAACTTAGTCTCGAGTATACGGCTTAAATTGAGGTCTCTAACTAAGCTCTGCGACGACGCTTTATCAGTGTAAGCTGTGTTGATGAAACTGAATAATACCAAGCTGGCTGACTCTCCGTCTAGACCGCTATGGCATGGCATCACATTGGTAGCCGGAGGAGCCGTGGGTGCTGGTATGTTTGCCTTGCCATTAGTTTCCGCCGGTGGCTGGTTTTATTGGGCAATCATTGGTTTAGCGACGGTTTGCTTTTTTACCTATCTTTCCGCAGTACTCCTGATCGAGGTAAATATTAGATTCCCCCTTGGTAGTAGTTTTGACACTCTTACTAGAAGCATATTAGGCGACGGCTGGGCGAGAATTAATAACTTCTCGATAGCGTTTATCATGTTTATCTTGATGTACGCTTATATAACCGCTGGTGCGGGTATCTTAGCGAATAGTGTCGATCAATTTTTTACTCAAAAGGGCGTTCTGCAAAGATCGTTCTTGAGCCTCTTATTTGCGGCGGTCGCCGGCTTATTTATTTGGTTCGGAACGACCACAGTTAGTCGTATTAGTACACTGCTAATGGTGGCGATGTGCGTCGCCTTTGTGACGGCTAATTTGGGCTTACTTGGCTCGCTTGATGTGACCGTTCTATTGGATCGAAACATTGGTAGCCTCGACTACCTTTGGTCCGCGTTGCCAGTCTTTGTGACCGCATTTGCTTGTGCTGGTTTGGTGCCCAGTTTGGCCAGTCACTACAATAATCAGCGCGGCAAAATTAGCGCATCGGTTTTGCTCGGCTTATTACTAGTGATGCTAATTTACGTAGTCTGGGTAACCGCAACTCTAGGTAACATTCCTAGAGCGGGCTTTGTTGATGTGTCTGCTAACGGAGGTGGCCTAAGCGCCCTAGTGTCAATCTTGCAGACTGATAGCAGCCGCAAACTGATTAACGCTAGCCTACACTGGTTCTCGCACTTCGCGGTGATCACCTCATTTCTAAGCGTTGGCTTGGGGTTAGTACATTTCCTGGCTGACCGATTTAAACTGGGCGCCAACAATGCCGGTCGCGCTCAAACTGTCGGATTGGCATTTTGCCCACCGTTGATTGCCAGTGTTGTTGCTCCTTATGGCTTTGTTACCTCAATTGCCTATGCCGGAATGTTTGTCGCCTTCAGTTTTTTTATTGTGCCCGCGCTAATGTATCGCAAGCTTGCGCTAGCCGAGACAGTGATCAGCCAAACTCGGTGGATTATGGTATTGATTTTTGGCTTGCTGGTGGTCGCGCTTAAACTGCTGACAATTGTTTCTTGGTTGCCAAATTACCGGTAAATTGAGGCGTCAATCTTGATGCTTGACGAGCCTTAGGGGCGGTCTACTATGTTTCGCTTAGATCATTTAACTGTAGCTAAGTCCGTTTTCGATATGAACTCAAATATCTATAAGCTTAATTTTTCTAGGTACGGGCTGGCTAAAGCATGAGTGTTGACGCGGGCTTCTAACCTAGTCGCCAACATGAACATGCCGCCGAGTTTTCGATGCAGGTAAAGGATATCCGTTGGCGGAGTCTGCCAGAACTCTTTAAAGTTATAACCATCTTGACTTAGTTGTGACAGCCGGTCCGACAGCTGCGCGGTTTTGAAGTCGTATAAACCTGGCGTTGAGAATGGTTCCAAGGCGATATTAAATACCGCCACCAGAAATGCTTGATACTCAGCAGTGGCTTCGCTTGCTTTGTAGCCAAGCTTGTCAGCGGCGGCGATAATTGCCGCTGGATCGTTGGCGGCAACCGCACGTAATAAACGTTTATAATCGATTGCAAAGCGCTGACTGAATCGACGACTGGCACCAAAATCCAATAATGCAATTTTGTGAGTATCGTGCTGAAAAAGGTAGTTGGCAAAATTAGCGTCGGTTTGCATTAAACGCAACTCAAACAACTCTTTAAAGGTTAGTTCGAACATCGCTGTCATTAGGTCATCGACCAAGGCTGGATCTAATTCACCAAGTGACTCTATTGGTTCTCCGCTTACGAAGTCCATCGCCAGAATACGTTGGCTGCTTAGTTCAGGGTAATGTTTCGGGATTATGTATTCTTGCTGATCAGCTAATACGCTGCGAAACGCTTCTAAATACTCGGCTTCCTGCAGATAGTTTGCCTCTTCATGTAATTGCAGTTTGGCATCTCTTAGAAGGTCAGTGATGTCCATGTGTTTGGGCAATAGCCTAGTCACTCTAAACAGGGTAGCTATGTTGTCAACATCGCTATCGATACTCTTAGCGACACCAGGATATTGTATTTTTAATACAATATCAGTGCCATCTAAGGTTGTTGCGCGATGCACCTGACCTATCGACGCCGCAGCCAAAGGTTCAAATTCAAAATATTGAAACTGAGCTTGCCAATCTTCTCCATAGGCTTCTACAAGGGAATCAATCAGTTGAGCGCGCGGCATAATAAAAGCGCGATTACGTAGTTGCGCTAAAATATCGGCCAACTCTGGCGGTAGAAAATCACTTGTTTCCATCGACAGTAGCTGACCGACTTTCATTGCTGCGCAGCGCATGGTGGCTAATTGGTTTGCCACTTTGCGAGCATTAGACGGAGTCAGTAGTAAGTCTTTAATTTTTGGTCGCTTACCTTGGCCTAACTGTTTGGCGCCTTCTCCAATCATACCAGCGGCAACACCACCCGCCATGCGGGCAATTTGGCCGAAGCGCCCAAGGCGTGTTTTCGGGATTGATTTTTCTTGTTTCTTTTTTGAACTCATAGTCGAGATTGCACTATTTCTACGCGTTAGAAAATCTAATATTCAAGTGTAACGCCTAACGAGTGATGTATCGTTGATGAAAACTTGAGAGTACAATTGATATCATACGTGAATGACAACTGATATTAACATGACAAGACATCCTCTCACCCTAGCGTCGCTTTTGGCCACGCTGTTGCTTTCAGCTTGCAGTGCAACAACTTCCAGCCAGCTGAGTTCGAAATCAACGCAAGGTGACGTTAGGCTAGGCAAGACCGCTATGGTCGTTACGGCCAACCCTCTGGCCAGTAGAGCCGGCGCTGAAATTTTACGCGCTGGCGGATCTGCGGTTGATGCTGCCATCGCAATAGAAGCTGTTTTGAGCTTGGTTGAACCGCAAAGTTCGGGACTCGGCGGCGGTGCTTACATGGTGCATTTTGATAATGCCAGTAATGTCATGGCGGTTTATGACGGCCGCGAAACAGCGCCAGCGCTGGCTACCGAAAAAATGTTTCTTGACTCGAGTGGCAAATCGATTGGTTACCTTAACGCTAAGCATAGTGGCTTATCGACTGGAGTACCGGGAATGGTAGCGATGTTGTCTTTAGCGCACCAAGACCATGGCAAGCTGCTGTGGGGGCCACATTTTGATCGTGCTAAACAGCTAGCGATCGATGGCTTTGAGGTGTCACCACGACTGCGGGCAACGATCGATCGATTTGGTAAGTATATACCTAGCACCTTAGAGCAAGGCCCAGTCGATGCTTATCACTATTTTTTCAAACAAAATGGAGAACCACTTGCGGTTGGCGATCTGCGCACAAACTTAGATTACGCTGCGGCACTCGAGTTAATTGCCGCTGACCCGAGAGCATTTTATCAGGGTCCGTTAGCCGAGAAAATCGTCGAACAGACGTCGCAGGCCCCGCGAGCAGGTAGCCTAAGTATTAGCGATTTAAAAAATTATCGAGCACAGAAGAGGCCGGCCCTATGCATGCCCTTTAAGACTAAGTTAATGTGTGGGCCACCACCGTCGTCATCCTGGGTGGCGGTTGCACAAATAATGGGCCTACTTGAAAATACTACAGGCTTTAGCGAGCAAGGCGTTAACGATCCTAAAAACTGGGCGATGTTCGCTGAGGCTCAGCGATTAGCGTATGCTGATCGTGATCAATATGTTGCTGATAATCAATTTGTTGATGTGCCGTTAGCCGGAATGCTGAGCGCGGACTATTTAAATACTAGGGCCAAGTTAATTAGTCCAGTAACTGCGATTGAGCAGATCAGCCACGGTAATCCTTGGGCCTATCAGTCTAACGCAGAGCTTACCTATGGCCTTGACCGTACCGATGACAAACCTGGTACCGCGCATTTTGTGGTGGTCGATTTCGATGGCAATGTGGTTTCAATGACGGCGAGCGTCGAGAGTATTTTTGGTAGCACTCGAATGGCGGGTGGTATGTTTTTGAATAACCAGTTAACAGACTTTTCATTTAATCCAGTGGATCAAACGGGCAAGCCGGTGGCTAATAAAGTAGCGCCAAATAAACGGCCACGGTCGTCTATGTCACCCACAATTGTGTTGGATGAAGATGGCGAATTTTTAATGGCTACTGGCTCTCCTGGCGGTAATTCGATTATCGCTTACACGGCTAAGACTCTAGTCGGAGTATTGGAATGGGGCTTAAGCCCACAGCAAGCGGTTGATTTGCCGAATATGGTCGCTCGCAACGACAAAGTCAGAATTGAAAAGTCGCGTGCTTCGACTGAGTTAATCTCAGGCCTGCGAGCGTATGGCTACGACGTCAGTGAGAGCGCCGGAGAAAATTCTGGACTTAGTGTTGTGTATCAACACGCAGATGGTCGCTTAGAAGGAGGGGTTGACCCTCGCCGTGAAGGCATTATTGAATTGTTGGAGCTAGAGTAATCTAGCGCAATAAATACCATCTTACGCTTGAAACCAGCAGAAGCGTCGCAACATTGATTATTAAGCCTTAGCTAACCGTGAGTGCACAAAGGTGCGCTGCTAAAACAAGCTAAACAAAATATTATTATAAACAGAGGTTGTATAAAGAATGACTACTATTCTTTCAGTGCGTCGTGATAATCAAGTGGTTATTGGCGGCGACGGTCAAGTGTCTCTCGGTAACACCGTGATGAAGGGCAACGCACGTAAAGTTCGTCGCTTATACAAAGGCCAAGTGATTGCCGGCTTTGCTGGGAGTACCGCTGATGCCTTTACTCTGTTTGAGTTGTTTGATGCTAAATTAGCCAAACATCAGGGTATTTTAACCAAGGCGGCGGTCGAGTTGGCTAAAGAGTGGCGTACCGACCGGATGCTGCGAAAACTTGAGGCATTGCTGTGCGTGGCCGATAAAGATGCTTCGTATATTATCTCTGGCACCGGTGATGTGATTGAACCCGAGGGAGGCATAATGGCGATCGGTTCCGGCGGTTCTTTTGCTGAAGCGGCCGCCCGCGCGTTAGCCGAAAACACTCAATTAAATGCTAAAGATATTGTTGAGAAGTCACTTAATATCGCCGCCGATATTTGTGTATTTACTAACCATAGCTTAACAATAGAAGAGCTGGAGTTCTGAAATGAGTGAAATGACCCCAAGAGAAATCGTCCAAGAGCTCGACAATCATATTATTGGACAAGGCGATGCCAAACGTGCGGTAGCGATAGCGCTGCGTAATCGCTGGCGCCGGTCACAAGTTCCTAATGACAGTTTGCGAGCTGAAATCACGCCTAAAAACATCTTAATGATTGGCCCTACAGGTGTTGGTAAAACCGAAATTGCTCGACGCCTAGCCAACCTTGCTGATGCCCCTTTTATTAAAGTTGAAGCGACCAAGTTCACCGAAGTTGGCTATGTAGGTCGCGAGGTCGATTCAATAATTCGCGACTTGGCCGATATTGCTATCAAAGGTCAGCGTGAAACTGAAATGAAGAAAATGCAGGTACGCGCCGAAGACGCTGCCGAAGAACGAGTGCTAGATATTCTCTTACCACCTGCGCGTGATGTTGGCTTTACCCCCGAATCTTCAAACAACAAAGACGGTGCGGCACGACAAAGCTTTCGCAAAAAATTACGTGAAGGTAGCTTGGACGATAAAGAAATAGAAGTGGAGGTTTCCGCTCAAGCGGCTGGAGTTGAGCTGTTTGGACCGCAAGGCATGGAAGAGTTAACCAGTCAGTTGCAAGGTATGATGAAGAATATGGGCGGCAATAAAAAACAAAGCCGCAAGATGACGATCAAAGAAGCCTTGAAAACGCTGACTGAAGAAGAGGCTGGAAAGTTAGTAAACGAAGAAGATATCAAGCTCAATGCAATCCAACGCTTGGAAAATCATGGGATTGTTTTTATTGATGAAATCGATAAAATTATTGGCCGCTCAGAAGGCGGTAAAAGTGCCGATGTTTCACGCGAGGGCGTGCAGCGAGATTTGTTGCCGTTGATAGAGGGCAGCACAATATCGACCAAGCACGGCATGATTAAAACCGATCATATTTTGTTTATCGGCTCGGGTGCATTTCAGTTATCTAAGCCGTCTGATTTGATCCCTGAGTTGCAAGGCCGCATGCCGATTCGAGTCGAGCTTTTGGCATTAACCGTTGACGATTTCACTCGTATTCTAACTGAGCCTGACGCCTCGCTGACTGAGCAGTATGATGCTTTGCTAGCCACTGAAGGTGTTAAATTAGAGTTCACGGAAAATGGTATTCGACGTATCGCAGAATTGGCTTGGCAGGTAAATGAGAGCACTGAAAATATTGGTGCGCGACGCTTACATACAATGCTAGAGCGCTTGCTCGAGAAAATTTCGTTTGAAGCTAGTGATCGTTCAGGTGAGTCTGTTGTTATTGATCAGGCGTATGTTAACGAACATCTTGATGAGCTGGTTGAGAACGAAGATTACGCTCGTTATATTCTGTAATTACTATTTACAAACGGTCTTTGCGGAGGCCAGGCTTGCGCTGCCCTGACTAAAAGCCATCGACTAAAAGCCATCGACTAAATTGAATGCTATGGTGTGTTTATGATATTTGCGATTCTCTTCATCTTGGCCTTTTTAATCGGCTTAGTAACTTACTTGCTTAGTAATAAATGGCTGGCCGCTGTATTGCTTTCGATGGCTTTGTTTGTAATCTCGACATTGGCTGATACTGAGGCGCAAGATAGCTGGAGTTTCACCTTAATTTTTGGCTTGCCGATTGTGTTTGTGGCGAGCTTGCTCGGAGCTTACGTAGTCGAACTGCGACGAGGCGAGCCTGAAGACGAAGAGCTTGAGTCGCTTACTGAAGAGCCACTCGCCGATAAAATCGATAAAGCCGATCTGTAATAGTTACAAAAGGGAATTTAATGTTTAAAAATCAAGTGGTTTGGATTACTGGGGCGTCATCAGGAATAGGTGAGGCTTTAGCTTTGCAGTTTGCTGCTGAGGGTGCGCGTTTAATCTTATCGGCCAGAGGTGAAGAAGGCCTACAGTTGGTGAAAGCCAAATGTGATGCTATATCAGCCAGTGATAGCAACTTAGTACTGCCGATGGATATTACCGACGAGGCAAGTTTAGCCAGTAAAGTCGAGCTAGCTAGAGCTTGGGGCGGTCGGCTAGATATACTGATAAATAACGCTGGAATCACTCAGAGATCGAGTTGTTTGAACACCGATATGGCAACTTATCGAACCATTTTTGAGGTCGATGTTTTTGGCCAAATAGCACTAACTAAAGCGGTCTTACCCAAGATGATTGCCCAAGGCGGTGGCCATATAGCGGTCACGTCGTCTATTTCTGGAAAAATCGGGGTGCCTTTTCGAACTGGCTATTGTGCTGCTAAGCACGCGATGATGGGTTTCTTTGATGCTTTGCGCACCGAGGTTGACCATCAAAATATCAAAGTCACCACAATTACCCCTGGCTACATAAGAACTCCGATCTCTGCAAATGCGCTTTCAGGTGACGGCTCGGCTTTCGGTCGAGAGGATACCGAAATTCGTGGTGGTATGGATGTTAACCAATGCGCCAAGGTTATTATCAAAGGGTTTAAGCGTCGTAAGCCTGAAATTAGTGTTGGCAAAGGGTTTGAGATGAACGCATTATGGGTCAAGCGTTACTTCCCTAATTGGTTATTGAAGATAGCCGCTAAACAGTATTCTAAAATGGCTAAGAGTAACGATTTAATCTGATCTCGCCAATAGCGGCTGGCCAATACGACGAAGCAGACCGAGCTTAATTGGTCGCAGCATTAAGCAGCGATCTTCAGTACAATGAACGACTACATAGCAGCAAAAATAGAAACATTATGCTTAATTCAGAATGCACCTCCACCTTATCTCTCGTCGATGACGAGATCGTCAATACCTTGTTGGGCATCGTTCGCGGTGTCGAAAAAGAGGGCTTGCGAGTTACTTCTGAATCGCATGTTGCGCAAACCAGTCATCAGCTCGCCTTGGGCTCGAGTCTGACCAACCCGAGCATTACTACTGACTACTCAGAGGCACTGCTGGAGTTCATTACTCCGGTGCTAGACGACGTTGAGGCAACGGTGGCGTATTTGAGTGAGTTACATACTTTTACATCATGTAATATTGAGCAAGAACGAATTTGGCCGGCGAGTATGCCGTGTCGACTTGAAGGCGACGAGAGCATCCCGATCGCCGACTATGGCAGTTCAAATGTAGGCACACTAAAGCATGTCTACCGGCAAGGTCTTGGAGTACGTTATGGCCGAGTGATGCAGTCAATTGCTGGGATTCACTATAATTTTTCATTACCGGATAGTTTTTGGCAAGCGTATCAAGTCAAACTGGTCGCTCAGCAAGAGCATAATGAGTCTCCAGCCGATCAGTCATTACAAGACTTCAAATCAGCCCATTACTTTTCGCTGATTCGAAATTTTCGTCGTTACTCATGGATTTTGCATTATCTGTTTGGCGCCTCGCCGGTATTGGATAAATCTTTTTTAGCGGGGCTCTCTGAGCAAGAGCACGGTCTCGACGCCTTGCTCGAAAATACTTACGGCTTGCCATATGCGACCTCACTTCGAATGAGTGATTTAGGCTATCAAAATACGGCGCAAGAAGAGCTGCATGTGTCTTATGGATCACTGCACGATTATGTTACTACCTTGGCCGAGGCAATGACTCATGAATATCCAGCTTACCAAGACCTCGGTGTCAAAGTGGACGGACAGTACCGACAGTTAAACACTAATGTTCTACAGATTGAAAATGAGTACTATAGTGACATTCGACCTAAACGAGTAACGCAATCGGGTGAGAAGCCGATTGCCGCGCTGCGTGACCGTGGTGTCGAATATATCGAAGTACGCATATTAGATATTAATCCGTTTCTGGCTGAAGGGCTCAGTTCCCAGCAAATTCGCTTTATGGATGCCTTTCTTTTATATTGCTTGTTCTCGCAGTGCCCACAAACTAGCGATACTAGTTGTCCCGAAATTCGTGCCAATCAGCATGACGTAATACTTCGAGGTCGTGATCCAAGCCTGACCTTGACGCGTGGTATCGAGCAAGTGCCATTTAAGCTTGCAGCGACCGAATTATTAGAGGCTATTATGGAAACGGCTAAACTATTAGATAAATCTCATGATAGCTTCGAATATAGCTCGGCGGTTTATGCTCAACAAGCCAAAGTAGATGACTCGCGACTGACGCCGTCAGCGCAAATGATGGAGTTAGTTGATGCCGGCAGTGAGTTTATTGACATAGTCAGCGAGCAGGCAAATCGGCATAAGACCCATTTCGCCAGCTTAGATAGAAATACCGCGTTTCAAGAGGATTTATTGGCACTTGCAAAGCAATCTATTGAGCAGCAGCATGAGCTAGAGGCCCAAGAGACAATAAGCTTTGACGAATATCTCGCCGAGTACAATAGACGTTAGTTATTCCTATTTTTAGCTTAATTCGAGTGATCTTTGTCTAAGTCTTTTTGATCTAAGTCTTTTTGATCTAAGCCGTTTTGGTTTTTTTTATTATCGCTGAGGATAGTCAGTTGGCGTTTTGGGTAAGGGATTTCAATATTGTGCTTACGAAAGGTTGCGTGAATATCTTTGTAGAGTAGATGTGAGATACGACCACGGTCTTGAGGCTCATCGATCCAGCCCATCAGCTGTAGGTTAATGCCGCTGTCACCAAAGCCCCGGAAGCGGACTCGCGGGCTGGGATATTTTTTGATTTCCTGGTGTGTGCTTATCATCGTCATTAATACTTCTTCAACGTGTTCTAAATCGGCTTCATAGGCGCATTGTAGGTCGAGACGAATGCGCATCGAGTGGCCAGAGCCACCATTTTCATTGACGATTTTTTCATTACCGATGACGCCATTCGGAACCGTAACCTCAATATCATCTCGAGTAATTAAGCGCGTGCTTCGAATGCCGATATGAGTCACTTTGCCGCGCTCGCCAGAGTCTAAATTAACGTAGTCGCCGATCTTATAAGGGCGGTCAGCTAGAATGAACACTCCTGAAAATAAATTTGCCAGAGTGTCCTTGGCTGCGAAACCAACGGCGATGCCGACGATTCCGGCTGATGCTAATAAGCCAACAGGATTAATTCCCCAGATTATTAGTACCAAGTAAGCACATATGATCATCATCATTATCTTGCTACTGATGATCAGTAATGGCTCAGTGCGAATATCCATTTTCTTGAAACGTGAATCATCACGAGACATCACGGTGATCAGTTTGCCACTAACGTTTAGTGACGCCTTAGTCCACGCTAAAACAATCATCGACAGCGCTATCGGGGCTATGTAGGCGGCTAAGCCATTGACATAGCCAGTTGATTTCGTGGCTACGATTAAGCCAAACCATAGCACTGTGTTGAAGATCGGTTCACGTAGGTCTGCAATTATTTCATCGTCTAGTTCGCTGTTTGTTTTTCGGCTTAGCTTTTCAATTAAGGCTAGCGCGTATACCCGTATAAACCACGCTGAGGCCCAAAACACGGTGAAGATAATGATCGCTTCAATGATCGGGTATTGTTGCACCAGCAGCCAATATGGCTTGAACTGTTGCGGTAACAGGTCAACAAACCTTGGTATCTGATAGCCGATGTCAGAGCCTACCGCGGCAGCCACATTTGCCGTATCGCTGTTGGCGACCGTGCCGGTGTTTTGCGCTATAGGGTTTAGCGAAGATGTTGTTTGGCCCATATTATTGATAACTGCTTCTGTCTAGAGGTTTACCGCATTAGCGTTCTAGTTTAGTTATAGCACGGGCTAAATGTTAGGGCTATAAAGCTTGAGATTCAATCCATGTTTGAATTTCCGCGGTAACCTGAACATCAGTTTTACCCTCAACGCTAATTGCTGGGCCAAAGATACAGCGAATAGATCCTGGTTTAATCCACCAACTATCTCGCGACCAATATTTACCGGCGTCATGAGCTATTGGTATTATTGGCCTATTGGCGGCAATCGCTAATTTTGCAGCGCCCTTTTTATAGCGCCCAGATTCACCATAAGCTGTGCGCGTGCCTTCTGGGAATATTAATACGTAGCGGCCTTCTTTAAATTTTTCAATGCCTTGCTCAACAACTTGGTCTAAGGCATTTTTTTTGTCCGAGCGATCAATCGCAATCGGGCCAGTGGCACGTAAGCCAATACCAAAGATGGGGATACTCAATAATTCTTTCTTGAGCACCCAAGCCAGTGCCGGAAGAAATGTTTGTGTGGTTATCGTTTCCCAAGTTGATTGGTGGGCGCAGGCGAAAACACAGGGCTCTGAAGGAATGTTTTCCATGCCTTCTAGCTGGTGCGTTAGCCGGCAGGTGACTTTTAGCCACCAGGTCACAAATTTTGCCCAGCCGGCGATCATCCATGAGCGTGTTATCGGCTTAAATGCTAGCGCGATAATCGACACTATCATAAAGGGTATAGTTGATAGTGCTTCACCAAGGTAAAACAGAACCGATCGAATATAAATCATAAGCTTATCGTAAGGGCTGAGTCGGTTTAGATTTCTTGCTTAAGAAGCGAATCTGTAAAGGTGGCTAGATTGTCAAACACCAACGTGCCATCTAAGTCAATGAGAGAGTTATCGGCTATTTCTTTTAAACTTTTCTTTCCATTTCCGGTCTTTACTAAAACCGGCCGGGCACCAGCGGCTTTGGCGGCCTGAAGATCTCGAATTGAATCGCCTACCGAATAAACGCCGCCAAAGCTAATGTTCAAGCGGTCTGCAAGTTGTTGGTACAAGCCGGTAAGCGGTTTGCGGCAATCACAGCCGTCATCAGGGTGATGCGGACAGAACAACACACTCTGAATTTGACCGCCATGTTGCTGCACATAGTCAATCATACGTACATGTGTTTTGGCTAAGGTGTCGGCGCTAAAAAGCCCACGGCCAATGCCCGACTGATTAGTCACAATAACCACCTCATAACCCGCCTGCGACAATCGCGCGATGGCCTCGAGGCTGCCTTTTATTGGAATCCACTCCTCAGGCGTTTTGATAAACGAAGGCGAGTCTTTGTTGATCACGCCGTCGCGATCAAGAACGATCAATTTTATGTGCTTGGTATGAGGCAATATAGTGACTAGGTTTGCAGTAATGCGATATCAGCAACGCGCAAGAATAAGCTTTGCATACGCTTCAGCAGTGCTAGACGATTGTTTCTTTCAACATCATTATCGCTCATGACCATAACATGTTCAAAGAAGTTATCGACCGGTGTGCGTAAGCTGGCAAGTTTTTCTAGCCCCCGCTGGTAATCACCATTGTCGAATAGGGTAACGCAATCTGATTCAATGCTTTGAATTGCCGCGTAAAGTTCCTGTTCGGCCGCCTCTGACATTGCCGACTCGTCAACCTCTAATGAAACCTCAGTTTCTTGTTTCTTTAAAATATTACTGATTCGCTTGTTGGCAGCGGCCAAATCGGATGCTTCAGCGACTTTACTGAAAGCGCTAACGGCTTTTACTCGTTGCTCAAAATCTAGCGGGCTGTCAGGTTCGCATGCGAGTACCGCATTGATAGTATTAGTGGCAATACTTTGCGATTGATAAAAAGCCGTTAATCGACCGCGAATAAAGCCAACAATAGCGGCCTGAGCATCAGCGTCAATTTCAATTTTTTGCTTTTGCGAGTAAATAGCCGCTGATTCGGCGACCAATTCAGATAGTTTAAATGGATGCTCTTGCTCAATTAAGATACGTAAAATGCTAAGCGAGGCTCGACGCAATGCATAAGGGTCTTTGTCACCAGTAGGGATTTCACCTGAGGCGTATATGCCAACCAAACTATCGAGTCTGTCGGCCAAGGCTACGGCTTGCGCTTCGATACTAGTTGGCAAGCGATCGCCAGCGAATTTTGGCCAATAATGTTGCTCTATACATTCACCGACTAAGGCTGGCTCAGCATCGCGATCAGCATAGTAGTGGCCCATCACACCTTGTAACTCGTCGAATTCGCCAACCATGTCAGAAACCAGGTCAGCCTTTGCCAGTAATGCGCCACGTTCAGCTATAGCCGAGTTGCCACCCATTTTGCCAACTAAGATGCCGGCCAACTGTTGTATCCGATGCGCCTTCTCTAACACGCTGCCAAGCTTTGCATGGAACATTACCTTGCTCAATAGCTCGACTCGATCAGCTAATTTAATTTTTTGGTCGGTTAGCCAAAAGAATTGCGCGTCCGATAAGCGAGCGCGTAAAACTTTCTCGTTGCCGGAGCGTACTTGGGCTGGGTTTTTACTTTCGATATTGCTTACGGTAATGAAGTGCGGCATCAATTTGCCAGCCGAATCAACAACGTGAAAATATTTTTGGTGATCGCGCATTGATGAAATTAAGCACTCTTGCGGAACCTCTAGGAAGCTCGAATCGAAACTGCCGATTACCGCAGTAGGGTATTCGACTAAGCCGGTTACTTCGTCTAACAATGCTTGATCGTCTTCAATCAAACCATTAACACTAGCGGCGGCTGCGTTTACTTGCTCAAGAATCATCGCCTGGCGTAGAGCGAAGTCTGCCACAACATGACCTTGCTCTAGTAAAGTTTGCTGATAACTATCAGCACTGTTGATAACAATTTCACCCCCACTATGGAAACGATGTCCGCGAGTAGTGTTAGCTGAATCGATATCTAATATTGTCGCTGGCAAGACACGTTCGCCATGCATTACGATCAGCCATTTAACCGGACGAACGAACTCCGCCGAGCCATTGCCCCAGCGCATACGCTTAGGGATGGGTAAGCGTTTGATCGCTTGATCCATAATCTCGGGCAATAACTCGTTTAACGATTGACCTGCCTGTTTAATGTTGTAACTTAACCACTCACCCTTGTCTGTCTTTAGGCGTTCAAGATCGGCTACATCAACACCGCATGACTTTGCGAACCCGCTTGCTGCCGGAGTCGCTTGGCCCTCTTTAAAGGCGGCCTGAATTGCAGGGCCACGACGTTCAATAGTTTGGTTTGGCTGTGCGGCGACAACATTAGGCACGACTAAAGCAAGCCTACGTGGCGAGGCAAAAGGTGATGCTAAATCGGCATCTGCTTGGCTGATTAATTGTGCATCGATTAAGCCCTTAAGTAGTTCCGATGTAAAAGCATGGCTTAGTTTTTTCAGTGCTTTGGGAGGTAACTCTTC
Source organism: Gammaproteobacteria bacterium (assembly GCA_034110505.1). GTDB lineage: Bacteria > Pseudomonadota > Gammaproteobacteria > Arenicellales > Arenicellaceae > Arenicella. The sequence continues at coordinate 19,530 of JAWUZB010000110.1, read as the reverse complement.
GGTGCCAAGTTCAATCAATAGAGTATCGGTCATTATGATTCTCCTGCTGCGCGACCACGTGGGAAGCCCAAGGCCTCGCGTGATTCATAATAAGATTTTGCAACCCCTTTAGCGATACCACGAATGCGGCCAATATAGCGCGCTCGCTCGGTTACACCAATCGCATGGCGTGCGTCGAGCATATTGAAGGCGTGAGATGCTTTGAGCATTTTTTCGTAAGCTGGCAAGGGTAGTTTGTGCTCAAGCAAATACTTTGCTTCAGTCTCACAGGCATTGAACTGATGAAACAATTCATCGACGTTGGCGTGTTCGAAGTTAAACGTTGATTGCTCTACTTCGTTCTGGTGATAAATATCGCCATAGGTGAAGCCATCGGTCCATTTAAGGTCGTAAATACTATCGACGCCCTGAAGGTATAAAGCAATACGCTCTACGCCATAGGTGATCTCGCCTGTGACCGGTCGACAGTCTAAGCCGCCCACTTGCTGAAAATAAGTAAACTGAGTAACTTCCATACCATTTAGCCAAACTTCCCAGCCTAAACCCCAAGCGCCAATTGTTGGCGACTCCCAGTTATCTTCTACAAAACGGACGTCGTCGCTCAACATGTCAATGCCAAGCTCTTTTAGTGACTCAAGATAGAGCTCTTGAATATTATCCGGCGACGGTTTCAGAATGACCTGGTACTGGAAGTAATGCTGTAAACGATTAGGGTTTTCACCATACCGACCATCAGTAGGTCGGCGAGAAGGCTGTACGTAAGCGGCCTTCATTGGCTCGGGCCCAATGGCTCCTAGAAATGTTGGCGAGTGAAACGTGCCTGCGCCGACTTCTGTGTCCATCGGTTGCATGATCACGCAACCATTGTCGGCCCAAAATTGCTGCAAGCGCAGAATCATATCTTGGAAGCTTAATACATTGCTCATTATGTTTACTATTTATGGCTGAGAGTTTTCACCAACTAATACGTTGGCGAGTAATGGCAGCAACAACTAACTGAATAGTTGATGCTCGCTATAAAAAGGCGCAGCTCGCACAAACAGCGGAACTAACTAGCCTTTTGCTGAAATGCTTAGCTGACCTCTATAGTGAACTATAGTTAGGTGAACTTATAGCGCTACAAAGACTCGCCTGAAATTAGACTGGCTATTATAGCGACCAATTTTAGATTTGCGAGTGCTTAGCTTTGCTTTCTGCGAGTAAATAGTGGTCGGAGGAAAAGTTGTTGATGGTGGTGGCTTGGATAAAAGTGGACGCTATGTCAACAATATTACTTTAATTCATACCTGTTGTAACATTTAGTTATAAAAGGATAGACAAACACCTAAATTTTAGGTAATTTGCTTCTCAGACATGGTCTAGCCCAAGTCGCCTAGGAGTGAGGAAAGTGCAGTTAATAGCACGACTCATGAGAATGAAAAGACTCGTTAATAATAATAATAAGAGCGAGTCTTTTTATTTTCATCCTTGAGGTTCATAATTACATGCTCTTTATTGTCTGCAAAGGAGGCGGGAATAATTCAAGAGATATTCATTTTTTCTTATCTGAATCGCCGTAGCCGCGTTGCTATGCTTATTCGGTTTGCTCGAAACGCTATATCGACCTTGTCGACTACGGTTGATAAAGTGGTTCGAAAAGTCCTAACAATTTCCTGCGAGCACAAAAAAGCCAGCGATGAAGCGGCTGGCTCTGGTGTTTGAATTGTTTGCTAAAGTTTACTTCTGCAGCGCGTCAAAAATATTTTGTCTTATATCATCAACTGAGCCGACACCTTCGATCTTAGTGTACTTGGGCGCCTCGGGCGCACCGCTCCGAGAGAAGTCGAGGTAATACTTGATTAGCGGTTCAGTTTGATCATGGTAGATGTCTAAGCGTTTCTTTACTGTTTCTTCTTTATCATCTTTTCGTTGTACCAGCGGCTCGCCGCTAACATCGTCGATACCGTCTTGCTTCGGCGGGTTATAAACCACGTGATAAGTGCGGCCTGAGCTTAAGTGCGCGCGACGACCGCTCATGCGTTTGATTATTTCTGCGTCGTCTACGCTAATTTCAACAACATAGTCGATATCAATACTAAGTTCGCGCATCGCGTCGGCTTGTGGAATGGTGCGCGGAAAGCCATCTAATAGGTAGCCCTTATTACAGTCGCTTTGAGCCACTCGGTCTTTTACCATGCCCGTAATGATTTCATCTGATATCAAACCGCCGACATCCATGATTTTCTTTGCCTCAATGCCTAATGGAGTGCCCGCTTTTACCGCTGCGCGGAGCATGTCACCAGTAGAGATTTGAGGAATGCCGAATTTTTCTGTAATGAAGGTCGCTTGTGTACCTTTACCAGCGCCAGGGCCGCCAAGAAGAATTAGTCGCATGTGTTTGCCTTTGAAAAAATAACGTAAGCCGCAGAAGGTGCTTCGAAAAAACACCACGCTACGAAAGGCCACGTAATTTATCATAAAACCCGGCGAATTCATAAGCCTGAGGAACTCAAGCTTTGAACCGCTAGAATAGTAGAAAAGATACATCAATGGTCGAAAAAAGTGACCCTTTTACGCTATCAGGCTACTATATAGCTATGATTTAAGCATATTTCCGATAACTATTTTTTTTATAGGATTCTAATTTACGTGACCACCGCAAATAACGACTATTACGCCGCGCAATACCCAATTGACGCTTTGGCTAACGTTCAGGGCTTGGATACCATCAATACTCATGATGCTAGCACCTTGGATGAGGCCTTCCGCGAGCGTGTTCGGCGCAGTAGTGAAAAGACCGCTTATAGCCAATTCAATCAAGCAACCAACGCTTGGGAAAGTTTCAGTTGGGCTGAAATGGCATTGCAGGTTGAGCGATGGCAGGTTGCTTTTCGTGATAGTGGTTTGGAGAAAGGCGACCGCGTAGCAATTTGCTACTATAATAGCGTCGAGTGGGTTATTTTTGATCAAGCAGCACTTCGTTTAGGCTTGGTGGTTGTGCCTCTTTACACCGCAGATCGTGCCGATAATATTGCCTTTGTGCTCGACAACTCGGGTGCCAAATTGGTGTTATTTGCTGACAGCAGTACTTGGTCCTTAGTCAGCAACGAGGATCAAGACCTAAGCTACATTGAGCATGTTCTGGTCTTTTCGGGTGAGGCCAAAGATAAGGTTTGTTTGGTTGGTAGCTGGTTGCCAGAGCATGGAAAACATTTCGAACGGGGTCTCGCCTGCGCCGATGATCTGGCCTCGATAGTTTACACCTCGGGTACCACAGGGCGACCAAAGGGAGTGATGTTGTCGCACCGCAATATGCTAGCAAATGCTTATAGTGGTATGCGCAGCGTGGCGCTTAAACCGAGTGATCGACTATTGTCATTTTTGCCTTTATCGCACAGCTTCGAACGCACTGTTGGATACTACGCATCGCTAATGAGCGGTAGTGAAGTAATTTTCAATCGTTCGATTGAACTGCTTGCTGAAGATTTAGTTGAGGTGAAGCCAACGGTGATTATCTCGGTGCCGCGTATTTTCGAGCGTCTACACAATCAGATTTACGCTAGCTTAGACAAAAAAAGTGGCTTTCAGCAGTGGTTGTTCAGGGCAGCGATTAATATCGGTTGGCGGCGATTTGAATACCAGCAAGGTTTGCAGTCATGGCATCCGAAGCTACTTTTTGCTGTGATCTTTGACGCTTTGGTAGCGAAAAAAATTAGCGCCAAACTTGGCGGCGCGCTTGATTTTGTTGTGGTCGGCGGCGCACCGTTGACTCAGCAAGTAGCTAAGACATTTATCTCATTGGGTATTCCATTACTTCAAGGCTATGGCTTAACTGAGTTTAGCCCGATTGTTAGCGTTAATACTAAGCAGCAGAACCGAGTTAATTCGATTGGTTTATTGCTCAGAGGTGTAAGCATAAAAATTGCTGACAATGATGAGCTTTGGGTAAAGGGCGAAAGCGTTATGATGGGTTACTGGAATAGACCTGATGCGACCGCCAAGGCGATTGTTGACCAGGGCTCCGAGCGTTGGTTGCGCACGGGTGACAGGGCCGCTATTGATAACGATGGTTTCTTGCGAATCATTGGTCGTATAAAAGATATTTTGGTACTTGCGAATGGTGAGAAAGTACCACCGGCTGATATTGAATCAGCAATAGCTCGCAATCCATTGTTTGAACAAGTGATGGTTGTGGGCGAAGGGAAATCGTTTTTGTCGGCCTTAGTGGTACTCAATAAAGAACTTGAAAAGCGAGCTCAAGAGCAAAATTCTGATGACTTTCAACTGTATTTAGTCAATTGTATTGCTGAACAGATGGGCGATTTTCCAGGCTATGCACAGATTCGAAAAGCACATCCTTGTGAGCAAGAGTGGACTGTCGAGTCTGGCCTCTTGACCCCAACCTTAAAGCTCAAGAGGCTTAAAGTATCTGAGCACTATGGCGATGAAATTGAGCAGATGTATGCGGGTCACGGGGTTCATACGTCGTGAACAACTGGTTTTATATTTTAGTCATAAGCGGTTTTTTGCTTGGTTGCGAAAACGATTCACAATCATTTAGTGATCGAAATTCATCAACGCCGGTGGCACTAAGCTCGAATGCAAATGGCAGCGCAGACAAGCCCGCGCTTAAAAATTATGATAGCGCACGGCCGTTGCTGTGGAACTCTGTTTATCGCAACGGCGGTGAAACCCTTTATTGTGGCGAGCGCTTCGACAGTCAATACCGCAAGGGCTACAATATCGAGCATGTGTTTCCAATGTCTTGGGCAACTAACGGGCTAAACTGTGGTAAGCGTAAACAATGTCGAGCCCGTAGCGAAGCATTTAACCGTATTGAGGCTGATCTGCACAACCTATTTCCGTCCCGTTCTGACGTTAATCAGGATCGGTCAAGCTATCGCTTTGGTGAAGTGCCCGGAGAGCAGCGGCGCTACGGCCGTAAATGCGATTTTGAGGTGAGTGAGCGCAACCGTGTTGCTGAGCCAGCGCCAAATAAGCGAGGCGAGGTGGCGCGCGCGATGTTCTACATGGCAGATCGATACAAGTCTGACGGTCTGGTTTTGTTCAAAAAACAAGCCTTATTACTCGAGGACTGGCATCGTTCAGACCCACCGAGCGATGAAGAGCGCAGGCGTAATGATGTGATCGAGACGCTACAAGGTAATCGTAATCTATTCATAGATTCGCCTGAAGAGTTACATCGCTTAGTCAGCTCGCGGTATTTGTTTAATTAGTGAGGCCTCGTATAGCAATGAGCTCGACATTTTGTCTCCTGTGGCGCGTATGCTTGGGCCTCATTATATCTACCAAAAGTTCATAAACCATTGAGCCGCGAGTCGATACCAGTATGGTATGACTACTTTATTTAAGCACATTTTTTGAGCCAAATTAGGCAACAGCCATGAAAAAACTAACCATCACGCTTCCGTTAGCCGCAACTATAAAGGCGCTAATTACGCTCATCTTAATAGCAAGTCTAAGCGCCTGCGGTAGCAGTGGCATTGAAGTCACCACTGAATTTCGTAATGCACAGGGTGTAAAAGAAGGTGCCAAGGTCTATTTTGACGAACGTCGCGTTGGCCAGGTGATTAATGTTTCAGAGCAAAGTTCAGGTTCGATCGTAACCATGATGATTGAACAGCAAGCCGCCGAAATTATTGACTCAGGGGCGGCCGTGGTGGTTAACCGTATCAAACCAGGAGCGCCGCTTGAGATTTATGCAAGCGCTGCAGCCAAGCAGTTTGGTTTGCAAGACGGACAGCGATTGAAAGGTCTAAATTCAATGATCGAGTTAGTAGCATGGTCGCTTGGCGATGCGTTTCAGGCTGGCACTGGTGAGTTAACTGGCTATGTCGATTCGTTTCAAGAATACTTAGAGGGTGAAAAATTTGAACAAGATCGCGCTCAAGTCGAAGCTAGCGTTAAGGAAATGGCTGAGATTGCAACTGGGACGATGAAAATGGTTGAGCAAGACCTCGCCGAGGCAATGTCCGAGATGTCGGTATCTGAACAAGAGCTGGCTATAGCGATTCAGCAGTTAGGTGACGAATTGTCTCCAGTCGCAGAAGAAATGGCAAAGAGCGGTACTGACCTTATGTTTGAGCTCGAGAAGTTTGCCCAAGGCTTAGCAAGCGCCACGGAAGAAGAGCAAGCATCCGGACAAAGACTGATTGAGAGCATAATCGCTACCATTGAAAAGTTAAATGAAGCGGCTGAGCGTGGTGCTCAGAGAGCGGTTGACGACGTTAAGTGATAGAGCCTAAACCCACTTAGAGCCTTTGTGCTTTGGGTTGCATCCACACTAGAGAGCTTAATGTTTTTTACTTAATGTTCTTATCAGCAGCTTCTCGAATCGACTTAAGGGCGAAATAACAAAGTTTTTAAAATTCAGCTCGTTTGGTTTGTCTGTCGTTTGTAATTTATCATTCAGAATCTTCAGTTGATCGATCTGCATTGCTAACGGCGGCTCATTCGGCTGGTAGGTTTTACCTATTTTATAAGGTTTGTTTTTTTCAGCATTGAACTCTATGTGTGCTCCTAAAATAAGAGCGATAGAATTGTCTTGCGAAAATTCAAACAAACGCTGGATACTGTTTTTATAGGCAGGCCAATCGTTTACTCTAATCGAGCCTGGATAGAGAGAATCGCCGGTTAACAACCATTGAGTTTGAGTGTCATAAATTGCAATGCTTTGCTGTTGATGCCCAGGTATGGGTATTAATTTAAGTACTCTTCCTCCTAAGTCGATTGAACTTTGGGTATTAGGCCAATCAGTTAAACCTAGTTGGGTTTCGAGTGATTGCGTGTCGGTGCCAACTATCTCGACGCCGGGCTTATCTAAAAATTGAGAGTCTCCTTTGGTGTGGTCACTGTGGCTATGAGAATGAACCACTAGTACCTCAGGCTTGTTGTTTAGTCGGCCACCCTGCTGCTCAACCAGTGTCTCAACGGTTTGATAAATAGGCGAAAGTTCAGGTGATTGATTGGCGCCGGTGTCAACTACCAGTACTTTATCTTGGCCAAATAAAACATAGATAAAGGGAGCTTCAAAGGTGACACATTTATTTTGTCGTAACACATACGTTGATGCATCCGCTTGCATTATTTGTATTGCGGGGTTGCTATCTTTGTTGCACGTTTTTGCTCCGTGCAACCATTGGCTAGTCGCTAAATCAGCGAAAGGCTGCGGTTGCTTATTTTCGTCAGTGCCGAGTGTCTCAGCGTCAGCGATCGAGGATAGTAAAAGAACGATAGTCAGTAGCGAAGACTTGATAAGCATTAGAACTCCAGTTTAGTCAGCTTATGATGGTTGCCTAAGATTAGATGCATTAAGGGTTCAAGTGGATTCACTTATTTTCAGAACTCGTTAGGCTAGACCCTGTAAGCAACAGGTCTAGCCTTGAAAGCAATAATTACTTGTTACCGACCTTAGCCCAGGTATCTCTCAAGCTAACGGTTCGATTCAATACCACTTTATCATCTGTATTATCGACAGAGTCAAAACAAAAATAACCAACCCGTTCAAATTGAAAACGATCTTCAGGGTGCGCTTCTAGAATACTCTGTTCAAGCTTAGCGTCGGGGAATGACTGTAATGATTTTGGATTAATCAAACTGATAAAGTCGTCGGCCGCAGCAGGGTTTGGTTCGCTATACAAACGATCGTATACGCGCACTTCGGCGTTAACTGCATGCGCCGCGCTTACCCAATGAATAATGCCTTTGATCTTACGGCCATCGGCTGTTTTTCCTTTGGCGCTTAACGGATCATAAGTGCAGCGTAATTCTACTATCTGGCCCTTATCATCTTCAATTACTTGATTACAAGTAACGGCATAGCCATAACGCAGGCGCACTTCGCGGCCAGGGCCTAGGCGAAAGAAATCAGCCGGTGGCTCGAGCATGAAATCGTCTTGATCTATGTAAACTTCATTGCTAAAGGGTAGCTCGCGGGTACCCATGCTTTCGTCTTTAGGGTGATTCTTAACAGTAAATGTTTCCGATTTGCCTTCAGGGTAATTGGTGATGACTAACTTGAGCGGTTTGAGTACTCCGAAAACGCGTTTCGCCGATGCTTCTAAGTCTTGCCGGATGGCGTTCTCAAGTACCGCCATGTCGATGGTAGAGTCTTTTTTAGTGACACCAATCTCTGCACAGAAGTTACGAATTGAGGCGGGTGTGTAGCCTCTACGACGAAGGCCGACCAAGGTGGTTAAGCGAGGGTCATCCCAGCCGCTAACATGCCCCTGCGTAACTAATTTTATTAGTTTACGCTTACTGGCAACGGTGTATTCTAAATTAGAGCGACCAAATTCAATTTGCCGCGGCATTGTTTTGCCTTTTTCACCAATCAAGTTTTTTTCAATAGTGATGTTGGCTAAAAACCAATCGTATAGCGCTCGGTTGTCTTGAAACTCCAAGGTGCACAATGAGTGAGTTATGCCTTCTAAGGCATCTGAAATACAGTGTGTGAAGTCGTACATCGGGTAGATGCACCATTTGTCGCCAGCACGATAGTGGTGGGCAAAGCGAATGCGGTAGATAATTGGGTCGCGCATGGAGATGTTTGGCGAACTCATATCGATCTTAGCGCGAAGTGTGTAAGCGCCTTCTTCGAACTCTCCGGAACGCATGCGCTCGAACAATTCTCGACTTTCAGCCGGCGTTCGGCTGCGGCTTGGACTGTCACGACCGGCGTCGGTTAAGCTGCCTCGATACTCACGCATTTGCTCAGCGTTTAGATCGTCAACGTAGGCAAGGCCTTTATCAATTAGCTCTAACGCAAAGCCATATAAATGATCATAATAGTCAGAGGCATAACAAAGTTTATTCCATTCAAAGCCTAACCACGCAACACTATCGCGAATCGCTTCCATATACTCGAGACTCTCTTTCTCGGGATTGGTGTCGTCAAAGCGCAAATTGCATTTACCGCCCAAGTCAGCTGCTAAGCCGAAATTTAAGCAAATTGACTTTGCATGACCCAAGTGTAGATAACCATTCGGCTCAGGCGGGAAGCGGGTGTAAATATAGTCATACTTGCCATTTTTTAGATCATTTGATGTGATCGCTTTAATAAAATGATTCGGGGTCGGTGCTTTGCTCATGGTGTTACAACGAATTTTGGGTTAAGTGTTACAACTGCTTAGGATTAAGTGCCACAGCTTGAGGATTAAGTGCCACAGCTAGTTGGATAAAGTGCCACAGCTTAATATGGGTAATTTGAAGTCAGTCAGCGATTATAAAGGATAGTCGCTGCAGATGCCTCTTTAGGGCGCTAAATTAAAACCGCTATAAACCCTTTTTTGCTAACACAGAGTCCTTCGCGATCACTTGGTTGACTTGTAAGCTTGGTGTCGCCAGAGAAATATCTGAGCGAATAGATTCAGCCAAGATATAGGACCGAAAGATTTGCTTAATTTTTAACAATTGCTTTACGTCTTTAATATAGTAATAGACCGCCCACTTAACGGCGTAGTCACCAGTGTCGATCACCATAACCTCGGGTTCAAATTGGTGCTCTCGAAGATTTTCGCTTTTATCAATTTCTGCAAATGCGCGATTCATCATATCGGTGACTTGTTGTTGTGAATACGCATAGTCAATGTTGAACAGCAAGCGCTCTCGTAAGCCTTTTGCTGATGCGAAGCGTGATAGGTTCTGTAACCCATGGTCACGCAACTTTGCATTGCGAACCATTAATCGATGATTGTTGGCTAAGTCTAAAAATTCGGTATGAAAGATCTTAGTTTTGAAGATGCTTGCAACGATATTGCCATGCCCCATGTTGAATTGAACAACGTCACCTTCTTCCGCCATACGACTATTTAAGATAATCAAACCGCTGATAATATCCGGAGCCCAAGAGGCTTGCGTCATAGCCAAAAAAATGCCGATTATGCCGACGGCACCACCGGCTTCTAACAACGAATTTAAGCCGAGAATGCGTAAGCAGCTTACGATAGCCACCACTGTAACAACCACGGCAACAAATAGGCTTAGACCGCGACTAGAGTAGGTGTCGGAAACTTGGCGCTTATTTTTTGACCTTTGTACCTTGCCGAAACGTTGGCGAATAAGAAAATTTATAAACTGTGTGCCGACTACCGCAAAGTAAATCACAATCAGTGAGTACGTTAGCTTGCTGAGTAAGGTGTCGTTGTTTAACAGCAACACATCGGCGAGCACGCCTAAAATGATCAACGAGTTTAGGACGCGCATCATGCTGATGCGTATAGATAGCCCATCGTCGTCGTTAAGCCAGCGACAAATAGGTCGTGCGGCGATAAAAAGTACTAGGCTTGCGCTAATAATGAATAGGTTTAACTGGTCAAAGTCGCCTATAAAAGCTGAGAGTATTTCGGTCATGTGTGCATTATAGAGGCTTAAGTCGACCATTTGTAAGGTCTAAAACGAGGCAGGGTAAGTCTATTCACTTAAAAAATAGCTGCCATATCGACTTTCCAGTGCGTTGCGGTCTAGCCTAGGCGAGGCTTGCTCGTATAAACTTGGGCAGTTAGATAAGAAACCTTGCTTACAATCGTCTAAAATATGGCGCTAGTATGTAGTCAAGGAAAACCAACCGGAGCTCTCTCAACATGATTATCAGCATCCCTAAAGAGTCGTACAAAGGTGAAAAACGCGTAGCGTTGACACCAGAATCGGCTAAACATATCCAGAAACTTGGTCATACCCTACGTATCGAAGCAGGTGCCGGCAAACTGGCAGAGTTTAGCGACGCAGACTATAAAGATGCAGGCGTTGACGTGGTCAAAGCCGATGCAATCTGGGCTGACACCGACATCATAATGAAAGTCCGTGGCGTCAACCCAGATGAAGCCGCTAAAGTAGCGGCTGGTACAACGCTAATAAGTTTCTTTTGGCCTGCGCAAAATGAAGCGTTTTTAGCCAAGCTTGCTGACGCGAAAATCAACGTGATTGCAATGGATTGTGTTCCGCGTCTGTCGCGTTCGCAAAAAATGGATGCCTTAAGTTCAATGGCCAACATCGGCGGTTATCGTGCGATTGTTGAGGCAGCGAACCAATTTGGTCGCTTCTTTACTGGCCAAATAACGGCCGCCGGCAAAGTGCCGCCTGCTAAAGTGATGGTTATCGGTGCCGGTGTGGCCGGTTTGGCAGCTATTGGTGCTGCTAAGAGTATGGGCGCAATTGTTCGCGCATTTGATACTCGCCTAGAAGCCAAAGAGCAAGTTGAAAGTTTAGGCGGTGAATTCTTAGAGTTGGAGTTTGAAGAAGATGGCTCGGGTGAAGGCGGTTACGCTAAAACCATGAGTAAAGAGTTTATCGACGCCGAAATGGCGATGTTTCGTGAACAATGTAAAGAGATCGATATCATCGTTACCACGGCCTTGATCCCTGGCCGGCCTGCGCCAGAGCTGATCACTACCGACATGGTAGAAAGCATGAAATCGGGAAGCGTGATCGTTGACCTAGCAGCAGAGCAGGGCGGTAATTGTAAGTTGTCAAAAGCGGATAAAATTGTCACCCATAAAGGCGTGAAAATCATCGGCTATACAGACTTACCAAGCCGCTTAGCGACCCAGTCATCGCAATTGTATTCAACCAACTTGCGACACATGTTGACTGACCTAACGCCAGAGAAAGACGGTGTTATCAATATTAATATGGAGGACGAGGTGATACGAGGGGCAACCGCAGCGCACAACGGCGCGGTAACCTGGCCAGCACCTGCTCCGACGCTATCGGCGGCACCGGTCAAGCCCAAAGAGGCACCGAAGATGCCAGAGCCTGTGCCTGAGATGAGCAACGCCAGCAAAGCCAAATTAACGTTTGCCGTGATGGCTGTAGCTTTACTTGCATTATTGGGCGTTGGCTCAGTTGCTCCGCCTGACTTTATGAGCCATTTCACGGTGTTTGTACTTTCGTGTTTTATTGGTTACCAAGTTATTTGGAGCGTAACGGCGTCATTGCACACGCCTCTTATGAGTGTCACCAACGCTATCTCCGGCATCATCGTTGTGGGGGCGATATTACAAATATCCTCCGACTCAGGAATGGTGCAGTTTCTCGCCTTTATTGCCGTTTTGATCGCGTCGATCAATATAGCAGGTGGGTTTTTAGTTAGTCAGCGCATGCTGAAAATGTTTAGTAAGTAGAGGAGATAAATTATGTCTATGGGAACTATTTCTGCAGCGTATATCGCTGCTGCAATCCTCTTTATCTTGAGCCTTTCTGGCTTGAGTAATCAGGAGACCGCCAAACGAGGCAACTGGTACGGCATCATCGGTATGACGATTGCGATTGTCGCCACTATTATGAACGGCAGTGTCACTAGCTATGCTTGGCTAATCTTAGCGGGCGTGATCGGTGGCACCATCGGTGCTCGTTTAGCGAGCAAAGTTGAAATGACACAAATGCCTGAGTTGATCGCGATTCTGCACAGCTTTGTTGGCATGGCGGCGGTGTTAGTCGGTTTTGCTAGTTACTTCGATCCAGTAGCCGATTTGTACGGTGCCGCTGCAACGATTCACAATGTTGAAGTGTACTTAGGCGTGTTAATCGGCGCGGTAACCTTCACCGGTTCAGTGGTGGCATTCGGTAAACTGAATGGCAAAATCGGCAGCAAACCATTGATGTTGCCGATGCGCCATCAATTAAACATCGGCATGGTTGTACTATGGTTAGTAATCGGCTCTTGGTTCTTAGGCGCTGAGCATGGCGAGGGTACTTTACCGCTGATTTTAATGACCTTGATCGCCTTTGCTTTTGGCGTACACATGGTTATGGCAATTGGTGGTGCTGATATGCCTGTGGTTATCTCAATGTTGAATTCATATTCTGGTTGGGCCGCAGCCGCGACTGGTTTCATGTTAAGCAACGATTTACTGATTGTTGTTGGCGCGCTGGTTGGTAGCTCAGGAGCGATTCTTAGTTACATTATGTGCCGAGCAATGAACCGAAACTTTATAAGCGTGATTATGGGCGGTTTTGGTACCGTGTCAGTAAGTGATGACGAAGAAGGTGAGCAGGGCGAAGCGGTAGCGATTCAAGCTGACGAAGTTTCTCAATTATTGGCTGATGCAAATAAAGTCGTTATCGTGCCTGGTTATGGCATGGCCGTAGCCAATGCTCAGCACGCTGTATCTGATTTGACTAAGCAGCTACGCGAAAAAGGCATCGATGTACAATTCGCAATTCACCCGGTTGCGGGTCGTATGCCCGGCCACATGAATGTGTTATTGGCTGAAGCAAATGTGCCTTATGACATCGTACTAGAAATGGACGAGATCAACGACGAGCTTGGTGAGGTTGATGTGGTAATGGTGATTGGCGCCAATGATATCGTTAATCCAGCCGCATTAGAGAATCCGAATAGCCCAATTGCCGGTATGCCTGTGTTGGAAGTCTGGAAAGCTAAAACGGTTATTGTCTCGAAGCGATCAATGGCAACCGGTTACGCCGGCGTTGAAAACCCATTATTCTTCAAAGAGAACACTCGTATGTTATTCGGCGATGCTAAAGATAGTATCGATGCGATTAAAAGTGCTTTGTAGTTCAGCTTAAAATCGATATTAGAAATGCCGCCTTAGGGCGGCATTTTTTATGCATGGTTTTCGCTTAAGACATAGTAAACAGGCGTGTTTTTGGCGGATTGTAGTTTTAACCGTGAGATCCTTCGGCTGCGCTCAGGATGACAACATTCTTTACTCGTCATCCTGAGCGCAGCCGAAGGATCTTTTACCCTTCAACAACACTAGAAAAAAGCGTAGAATCCCGTCCGTGAAGACTTTAGCCCCAATATCCAGACGCTTTTGTGTCGCTCCAATGCTCGATTGCACCGATCGACATGAGCGTTACCTTGCCCGCCTAATCTCAAAACATACAGTGCTCTATACTGAGATGATCACCACTGGCGCGTTACTGTTTGGTGATACGCCTCGGTTCCTAGATTTTGACCAGGCCGAACACCCAGTAGCGTTGCAACTCGGTGGCAGTGATCCCGAGGCCATGACCAAGAGCGCTGAGTTAGTGCAAGAATGGGGTTACGACGAAGTTAATATCAATGTTGGCTGCCCGAGTGACAGAGTGCAGTCTGGAAGCTTCGGTGCTTGTTTGATGCAAACTCCCGATTTGGTGGCGCAAAACGTTAAGCAAATGCAAGCCGCAGTCGACATACCGGTGACCATTAAGTGTCGCATTGGCGTTGACGATCAAGTGCCACGTGATGCCCTTTGGGCGTTAGTCGATGCCAGTGCTAACGCAGGTTGTAAAACGTTCTTGGTGCATTCGCGTATGGCGTGGTTAAAAGGCTTAAGCCCAAAGCAGAACCGAGATGTGCCGCCGCTTGATTACCAGTTAGTTTACGACCTAAAGCAGGCCTTCCCTGAATTAGAAATTGTCATCAATGGTGGCATTAGCACTATTGAGGATTGTCATCTGCATTTAGAGCATGTTGATGGTGTGATGATGGGGCGAGAGGCTTACTCAAACCCCTATATTATGGCGCAGGTTGACCAAGCGTTTTATGCTGAGACTGAGGCCCCGCGAACGCGCGATCAAGTACTGGCCGATTACATCACCTACGCTGACCAGCGATTAGCCAATGGCAGTCGACTGAATCACTTGTCTAAGCACGTTGTCGGCCTATATCACGGTGAACCGCGATCGCGGTTGTGGCGTCGGCATATTAGTCAAAATGCGCATATACCGGGCAGTGACACTGATGTGTTGCGCGCGGCCTATGATGAAATGGTATCGCTGTAACTATTAAGTAGCGGTTAATGTTTAGTTCATCTTGGTTCGCTACACTGTGATTGTTGTTAGCATGCTGCGCAACCTCGTCTGCTTAAGGTATTACCCATGTTAAAACTCATTAAATGGCTCGCTGGACTGTTTGTCACTCTGACTGTAGTGATTCTATTGGCGGTTATTATTATTCCCAAAATTGTCGATCCTAACGACTACCGAGATGAGCTTTCAGCGCTGGTCAAAAACAAAACTGGCCGAGACTTAAGCGTATCAGGCGATCTGAAAATTTCTGTTTTTCCATGGCTGGGAGTTAAAATTCAGGGTTTGAGCTTATCTCAGCCTAAGGGCATAGAGGGTAATATGCTGTCGGTTGATGACGCCCAGTTACGGGTTAAGCTGATGCCATTATTGAGCAACAAAATTGAGGTAGATACCGTGCTGCTCGAGCGGCCGATAATTAAGCTGGTGACACTCAAGAATGGACTGGATAGCTTTTCAGGTTTGACTGATGAAGCTGCCAATGACGAAGTTGAAAAAGACTCAGCAACGACTGCAGTAGCGTTGGTAATTCAAGGAATTGAGCTCACTGATGGCACCGTTATTATTGATGATCGTCAAGCGGGTAGCATATTGGAACTTACTAATTTGAATCTGCTTACAGGCAACTTAATCGGTTCGTCACTTGCTGATATCAATGCTACGGGATTGATCAAAGATTCAGCATCGCCCGACATTGTAAAGTTTGACTTGAATGCTAAGGCGCTGATTGATACCGATACCTTCGAGCTCCAAGCCAGTGATTTGTTGGCTAAAATCAAACAAGGTGAGTTTGATATTGAGCTGGCTGTGCAGAATATGACATTTAAGCAGTCGTCAGCACTTGATGCCACTGGGTTGAGCCTAACAAGCAAAGGAGCACAAATCATTCAAGTCGCAATGCCAAATTTGCGTGCAGACCTCGATGCTCAAACAGCGTCAATTGAGTCGCTTGAAGTTAACTATCAAAATGTCCAAGCGCTTGTTTCCAATCTTAGGCTGACAAAAATTATTGATCAGCCCAGTGCCAGCGGTGGTATTACGGTAGCGGAATTTGATGCTAGAGAACTGCTCAAACGATTGCAGATAGAGTTCAAGCCAAGTGATCCCAAAGCCCTTCAGTCGGTAGCGTTGAGTGCTGACTTTTCAGCTAGCTTAGAAGCAGCGCAAGTGCAAAATTTGGTGCTTAACGTAGACCGCACAAGATTGACTGGATCAGTATCGGTAGTCAATTTCGAGAACCCAAAGTCGACGTTTGATTTAAGTCTTAGCGAGCTTAATTTAGATTCATACCTAGCGGCAGTAGACGACGGCGAAGAAGAGTTAAGTGGTGGCGAAGCACTGGCCGTGCCAATGGCCATATTTAAACAATTTGACGCTAACGGAAGGTTCAAAGCTAGCAAGCTAGTTTCGGCTGGCGTGCAATTGACCGATATTGACGTTGTCGTCAAGTCATCGCCCGGTACGGTATCGATTACCCCACGAGCTAAGCTCTATGACGGCAAGCTTGATGGCGCAATAGTGTTTAACCATTCTGGCGAGCAGAAAAGTTTAACGGTTAACAACCAAATTGATCTAGTGCAGCTTAGCCCGCTGCTCAATGACGCGATAGACTCTGATATGCTACGTGGCATAGGCACCTTGGTGCTCGATTTAGTTGTCACTGAGATTAACGGTGTGCAGAGCAATAAAGGCACAATCCAATTGAGCGCTAAAGATGGGGCTTTGTCGGGGTTTGATATTTACAACATTGTCGGCAAACTCAATAGCGCAGCTGACCTCTACAGTAGTCTCTCGTCGAGTCAGCAACCAAGCTCCGAAAACGTTAAGGTGCAAGGTAATAAGAGCGACAATACCGAGTTTTCTGAGTTACTAGGAACCTTTTACTTGAACGATTTCTTGATCACCAACGATGATCTCAAATTTAAAGGCCCTGGTTTTGAAATAACCGGCGCCGGCAAGTTTGACTTGCAAAAGGAAAATTTAGACTATCGTCTTAAGCTACTTATTCAAGAGAGTATTGCCAGTGCCGACGGTGACGCATTACAAAAGCTTCTCGGGCCCAAGCTTAGCTGGTTAAGCGGCAAACAAATCCCGATTCGATGTACTGGTCAGTTTGCAAATCCAGTATGCTTACCCGATGTAAAAGCACTCTATTCGTTTTACCTTAGCAGTAAGCTTAACGATAAAAAATCACAGTTGTTGCAAGATCAGTTGGGCATTCAAAGCGAAGACGGTAAACGACTTAGAACTAAAGATATTTTAAAGCAGCTTATATTGAAGCAATCGACTAAGGGTGATGCTAATCAGAGACTAGAGTCTCGTGAGGTACCTATCGGTGAGCGCGATGCTGAAACTATTGGTCAGAACGGTACCGAAATAACGTCAGAAGATGCACAGGGCTCGACGCAGCCAGCACCTGAAAAAACCAAAAAAGAGCGGAGAGATGAGCGTAAGCGTAGGCTCATCGAAGGCTTATTTGAGTGATTATTGATAAGCAAGCCATGTCCGCCGTCAAGTGACCAACTATCTTTAAAAAATCGTCTTGTTTTCTGATTTGGCTTGCTCTATAAATGAACTATGAAAATTACTCCCTCGGTGCTCAAATCACCACACCTAAAAAATGTGAGGTTGGCTTAATTTATGTCAAAACCACCCGTTCTAGGTGACGTTTCTTGAATAAAGCCTTGCCCGCAAAGACTCTATCGCTAGGGAGCAACGAGTCGCCCGTTGAAAACGCACGATTATCTATCCTCTGCGGCGAATGCCATAGTAATATCAAAATCATTGAAGAAGAACTGTTGATTAAGTGCTATCAACAGGGTTCAGACTTCGTGCTTCAAGGTAAAGCCGGTGATGTTGAAATCGCTAAGCGAGTTTTACTACAACTCTATAAATTAACCGCAGAGAGGTCTGGTTTGGAACAATCAAAGGTTTATCAAGTGATACAAAATGCCTCCGAGGCTACAGGCGACGATAGCCCCTTTGAGCGTGTGCAAGCACCGTTCAAGCAGGTAATAGCCAAGTCCAAAGCGCAAAGCGCTTATATGAAGTCAATTGATAAACACGACGTGGTTTTTGGTGTTGGCCCAGCGGGTACTGGCAAAACCTATTTGGCGGTTGCCAAAGCTATCGATGCGTTACTTAAGGACGAAGTTAAGCGCATAGTCTTGGTTAGGCCGGTGGTAGAGGCTGGTGAGAGTTTGGGTTTTTTGCCAGGCGATATTAGTCAAAAAATAGACCCTTATCTACGTCCGCTCTACGATGCCTTGTACGAACTGATGGGAGCTGAGCGAGTCGAGAAGTTGATCGAAGCTAAAACTATTGAACTTGCTCCTTTAGCCTACATGCGCGGGCGCACATTGTCTGATGCCTTCGTTATTATGGATGAAGCGCAAAATACTACGGTCGCACAAATGAAAATGTTGCTGACTCGAACAGGCTTTGGTTCTAAGGTTGTTTTAACAGGCGACTT
Source organism: Gammaproteobacteria bacterium (assembly GCA_034110505.1). Classification (GTDB taxonomy): domain Bacteria; phylum Pseudomonadota; class Gammaproteobacteria; order Arenicellales; family Arenicellaceae; genus Arenicella. The sequence continues at coordinate 1,307 of JAWUZB010000110.1, read as the reverse complement.
GTCACAGGTTGATTTACCTAAAGATACCTATTCTGGCCTCAAGCACGCACTTACTATACTTAAAGGTGTTAAGGGCATCGATGTCAACAAGTTCACCGGCAAGGACATTGTCCGTCACCCCTTAGTGCAGCGTATTGTTGAAGCCTATGAGAAGCACGATCGCAATGACTAGTAGTGACTCGGTTTTGTTAGTTGATGTACAAGACGCTCTGGAGCATGATGTTGATGGTGACAAGCCTCCGAGCGGCTCAGCCTTAATCGAATGGGCTATGTTGGCCCATCAAGCGGTCAGTGACAAGCCAAGTGAGCTTACCCTTCGTTTGGTCGATGAGTCTGAAATGATCGCCTTAAACCAAGACTATCGCGGTAAATCCGGCTCGACTAACGTTTTGTCTTTTCCGGTCGATGATGAGTTTGGCTTGGCAGATAAAGACTGCCCTAGCTTAATCGGTGATATTGTTATTTGTCATAAAGTCATTATTCGTGAGGCTGTCGAGCAAAATAAAAGCATGCTAAATCATTACGCTCATATGGTTACTCATGGCGTTCTGCACCTTCATGGTTACGACCATTTAGATGATCAGTCTGCTGAAGAAATGGAAGCCTTGGAAGCGAGTATTTTGTCTACCAGTGGCATTGAAAACCCCTATAATTAAACTAATGAATAATCCAGATAAACCTCCATCGTCATTTTTAGCCGGCCTTAAATCTAAGTTCATCGCAATGGTCTCCTCATGGATACCCTATCAGCGAGCGACTACACGAGAACACGTACTCGAAAACCTTCGCCAAGCGGAGCAAGATGGTATTTTGGCGAGGGATGCCTACGACATGATGCAGCGCGTGATGTTCGTGTCAGATCTTAAGGTCCGTGACATTATGATCCCGCGTAGCAATATGGTCTTCGTTGAACGCGAACATGATCTCGATCATTGCTTAGATATTATGGTCGAAAGCGCCCATTCGCGCTTTCCTGTAGTCGATAATGAGAAAGATCAGATCAGCGGTATTTTGTTAGCCAAAGATTTGTTGCGCTATTTCGATGATGATAATAAGCAGCGCTTTAACTTACGCGATTTAATGCGTCCAGCGGTGTTTGTGCCAGAAAGTAAGCGTCTTAATGTATTGCTAGCTGAATTTCGCGAGAATCGAAATCATATGGCGGTAGTGGTTGACGAGTTCGGCGCGGTAGCTGGTCTAGTCACGATTGAAGACGTACTCGAGCAAATCGTTGGTGATATCGAAGACGAGCATGACATCGAAGACGATGACAGCATGATTCGAGAGCTTGATGGTGGCGAAATTAT
>JAWUZB010000109.1:0-21375 GCA_034110505.1 Gammaproteobacteria bacterium | reverse complement strand
CGATACCTAGAGACGCGGTTATTTTAAAGACTAACGCTCAGTATGTCTTTGTGGTGGATCTAAGCGGCATTGCTAGTAGGCGAGATATTCAATTAGGCTTTGCTGACGGTCAAATGATTGAAGCGATTGGTGATGTAACGGTCGGCGATACAGTGATTATTCGAGGCGGAGAGCGTCTTCGTGATGGGCAGCTGGTGTCGTGGGATAGTGCTCAATTACAAGATTCACTGGCCGTATCCGTATTGCCATAAACGACATGCTAGCGTGTAGATATTCTTACTAGTAGGACGGCGTTTAATTTCTAGGCGAAAGAATTAGCGTTTAGCAGGCGCCACTAATAGCGAGCTTGAAAGTTTTGGCAATATAAAGCGATTTGATGGACATTTCCTTGGCGCGTTAGTAGGCCCAAAGCATTAGTTACGTATCTTTTCTAACAACGAGGTAGTCGAACGTTCAAATTTGAACTCAATTGAGTGTACTTCTCCACCGTTAGCGACAACCACATCTCCGCCAACAATATCTTCGATGTTCCAATCTCCGCCTTTTACCAAGTGATCAGGCAGAATTGCTTTGATTATGTTCAGCGGTGTATCTTCGTCAAAACAGACCACTGCATCTACACACTCTAGGCTGGCTAAAACCGACATGCGGTCTTCGAGCGTGTTTATTGGACGATCACTTCCTTTGTCTTGACGCCGCACTGATGCATCTGTGTTAACTCCGACCACTAGCGAAGCGCCAATATTACGTGCTTGCTCGAGATAGGTCGCGTGGCCGCGGTGCAAAATGTCGAAGCAGCCGTTGGTGAAGACTACCGGTCTGGCTAAGTTCGCGATCTGAGCGCTGGTTTGAGCTAGATCACATTTTGGCGAAATTATTTTTGCTTGAGAGTTGAGCTTGATTGGTGTCGACATTGTTTAATTGCTCTCTTTGTACTCAAACACTTTAACTACCCGCTTTACGCCACGAACAGTCTGGGTATATTCAGTCGCTCTGTCGGCTTCGGCTCGCGTAACAATACCCATTAGGTAAACACTGCCGCGAGTTGTAACGACTTTGACTCGATTGGCACTAAGACCAGTTTTTAACAATAACCTGGTTTTTACTCTGCTCGTAATCAAGGCATCATTAGTGCGCGCCCAAAGTCTGGTTTTGCCGGTTATAGAGGTTTCATCAACAACTTGCCGTACGCCCTGAATTGAACTTATTTTTTCAATTAGCGCCGGTTTAAGTGTTTCACTATCAATTTCCCCGGTTATTAATAATATGCCGTTCCATGATTGCGTCTTAAAATGAGTTGCTTTGCGAATTTCAGCCGTTGAAATTAAAATATTGCGAGCGGTCACTTCAATCGCGCTGTCATCAATATACTCACCAACTGTTCGTCGGTCGTGAATAATGTCGATCGTAGCAATCGCTGCCGTAGCAACAATCGCAGTAAGGCAGCCGCTAAGGGTAATTGTGGCGATAAGGCTAATAATCGATGTTCTAATTATTGCGGCGAAAGACTTGCTCATATTGGCTCCAGGCGCGCACCTGATTATTCGGCAGAGTTGCGATGTTTTTGGTGACTTAATAATTGCCCGTTAATCTAGGATATAACTGTCGATCAACTCGCAAATACAGTGAATAACTAGGCCGTGCACTTCTTGAATGCGGGCAGTAACATCGCCCTTAACAATCAGGTTGATATCATCGCTGGCTAAGAAGTTACTTAATTTTCCACCATCTTTACCATTCAATGCAATCACAGTGACCGATTTGTCATGTGCAACTTCAACCGCTTTAATAATGTTGGCCGAGTTGCCTGACGTGGTAATTACCATTAAACAATCGCCAGGCCGACCAAGGGCGCTGACTTGCTTAGAGAAGACCTCGCTGAAGTCGTAATCATTACCGATCGAGGTTAGAGTGGAACCGTCTGCGGTCAGCGTAATACCGGGCAGCTCTCTTCTCTCACGCTTGTACCGATTTAGTAATTCTGATGAAAGGTGCTGAGCATCGGCTGCCGAGCCACCATTGCCGCAAATCAGTAATTTACCACCGCCTTCAAAACTCGCGTAAAGAGTTTTAGCAATGTCTTCAATTTTTGCTTCTAAGAATTGGTTGTCAAGAATGCTGGCAGCACTCGCTTTAAAATGATCTGAGATAATAGACATAATTTTTTTATTTGAGCGGCGTTAAAATGCGTTAGCTATCCACTGGTAATCGGGTTTATTGAGACTTCCTTTGAGACAAAGTATATCAAAACGGCAGGCGCAGTCGGTTCTTTTAGTTTGTATTAAGTAAAACTCAGCTGCGCGGCGAAGTTTGGCTTGTTTGACGTTATCGATACTTTCTAGCGGGCCCCCATAATCAGTTGATGAGCGATAGCGAACCTCGACAAAGACCAAGTAATTTTGGTCCCACATAATCAAGTCTATTTCTCCGTAGCGACAATTAAAGTTTCGTTGCTCGAGCTTGAACTTGCGCTGCTTTAAATAGTTAAGTGCTAGGTTTTCAGCGCGATCCCCTGAGGTCTTCTTGTTGGTTTTCTGGAGCGGTATTTTGCGCTTTTTTTCGGCCACCGTTTTGCCGGTCCCAAGTTTCTGAATTATAGTTCGAATCATTGTAAGTTCCGTTTACATTTTGATTGTCCAGTATTCCTCCATTAGGCGTCTCCAATGGCGCTATGTCAAGACCGAGAGTTTCAATCGGGACTACCTCACCTTGTGTGAAGGTCGCCCACACGGGCTGATAAATTGTCTCACCATAAGTATTAATACTAACTTGACCGGTATTGCCATTTATCGCTAGATCACTATTCTGGCGCAGTTTTTGATAGCTTGCTGCGATGCTGTATGCGTCGGTGCCGAGCGCGAAAAGCATATTTAACTGACCCGCGTAAGGCGCCACTTCAACGGATTTTAGCACCCAAGGCATAACCGGATAAAGGGTGCCATCAAGGTCGATATTATTAACTTTCTCTTGCAGGCCATTGAAAATTGCCGAGGTTGAGTAAACCGGAATATTAGAGCCACTAAAGAAATTAACTTGTGGCCTAATCAGTCGTCCAGTTTCAGTATTTGCGATCATCAAAATGAAATCGATATCTGATCGTTGATAAGCGGTGAAGTTTGCTTTAAAGCCGAGAGTTTTTGTTAACTGGCTATGGCGATATTCGCTCTGGTTGATGTCAAACAGCTGTTTAAGCTCAGTGCTATGGTCGTATTGCGTCGGTGAATAAGTAACGGTGTCGCTTATTTTGCCACCTAGGCTTCGCCATTTTTTATTAAATGCCGTTACCGTGCGGCGGCTTGATTCAGTCTCTGTGACTAACAATGCGGCACTAAGATGGCCGTCTTTCCAAGCGCGCTCGGCTACTCGAGCGCCTTCCATTTCAGGGCTCATGCTAAATCGAGAGGTTGACGGATTTAACGGTGTATCGCCACCTAGTAGGAGTGTCGATGGACCAGTGCCAGCATACGTGCTTATTTGATTGGCGAAGTCTTTACCCAGTGGGCCGATGATGAAATCCGCACCAGATTGCACGGCTGCCGAATAATATTGAGTAGTCAGGTAAGGACTGTCGCCAATATCGTAATAACGAAGCCGTGGCCGATAGGGTGAGCGATTGGCATTATGCTGGTAGTCGATACCATCTTTAACCGCTTGCGCGGCGACATTGTATTTTGAAGTTAAAGGCAACAGAATCGCAATCGAGCGAGGAGATTCATTGCTCCACGCTTGCTCCAACGTTTGTTTGCTAAGCTGTTGCGGCTCATCTCTCCAGAGAGTGAACTGTTGCGGAAGCTCAGGTACCGATGCTGTCTCGGTTGTTAGGCTTTGCTCAACTCTGTTCTTGACCAGCATATTTTGCGTGCTATCAAAAATTATTTGGCGGCGCGCGATCGGCAATGCGCTTATTACTTGCCAAATATAACGAGTGGTTTCACTGCGCGTATGGCCTACCAGTGATCGCTCGCGGTTGATTAATGCGGCGATAGCTGAGTCATAGTCACCGAGTGCTTGAAAGCTAAAAGAGCCTAGTAGCAGCGCGTCAACTTGTTGAATACTTAATTTGGCTTGTTCGACAATAGTGGGCAGTAATTCAGGATCGTCGACGACTTCTACCTCTGCCGTTTCGGTTACACGGCTCCATAACGGCCTTAATAAAGAGATGGTCTCTACGTGCTGATCTTTCGAATACGCTACATAGGCGTTGATAACCGTGAGTCTATCGGCCTGTATTGTGTTCAGTGAATCATAATATATATCGCCGACGGCGCGTTCGGCGGATGTGAAGTCTTGCGCTTGGATGTAATATTCGGCTGCGCTTAGCGTTGAATCGATCTGTGCGCTGCGACTGTCCTGTGTTTGCGACTGTTGGCTGTAGTATTCGGCTCGACTGGAATTAAGTTCTTCGGCTTGTAGCGCTTTATTATCAAAACGATTTTCGATTGGTGTCGATAACTCTGGATCTAGTGATTCATCAACTTCAGTTGTTACCGGCTGAGTGACAACTATGTCCCTAGCCTCTACCGTGGCGGGTGCTCGCAGCGGTGCTGAAGCGCAGCTAGCGAGCAGCAAAGCCGCCATTGCGATACTCAGTAGTTTTATACGGCTATTTAATTGTGGATGCATTTTGCGAGGTTTCCGATTATTCTGGTCAGCCAATTTATATCCAGCGAAGTATACCGAGTGAGTGACCCTTTTAGCAAAGACAGCCAGGCAGTTAGTAATGACGGTCAAAGCCCTAATTCAGGCGACTCAGGGCAGTTGTTGGTGGTTGCTACGCCGATCGGCAACTTAGGTGATATTACCCACCGTGCCTTGAAGGTATTGGGGTCAGTCGATTTTATATTAGCTGAAGACACCCGTCATAGTAAACGATTGTTAAATCACTACGGTATCGGCAGTAAGTTACGTTCTTGTCATGAACACAACGAAGAATCGCAAATCGAGTGGGTTAAGTCTCAGCTAGACCAAGGTTTAGACCTTGCCTTGATCAGCGACGCTGGCACACCCTTGATTAGTGATCCGGGGTTCGTCTTGGTTCGTGCTTTGCGTGAGCAGGGTTATTCAATCGTTGCCGTGCCGGGTCCAAGTTCAATCATCGCGGCTTTATCTATAGCGGGTCTGCCGACCGATGGCTTTGTTTACGATGGTTTCTTACCTTCAAAAAGTGGTGCTAGGCAGGCTGCATTGGCGGTTTACGCAAATCAGCACCGAACCACTGTATTGTTAGAGTCATCTCATCGAATCAAAGCTTGCCTGGCTGACGTTGTTGAGGTTCTAGGTGGTGAGCGCCACATAGCTGTTGCGCGTGAGCTTACGAAAAGATTTGAAACCGTGTTAGCGGGTAGTGCCGAATCTGTATTGGCAACCTTTATGCATGATGATGACCAGTCGCGAGGAGAGTTTGTGCTGATGTTAGCTGGCGTTGCACCGCTTGCAAGCAGCGATGCCGATGTAATCGCAATGCTAAAAGTACTGCTTGCTGATTTGCCAGTTAAACAAGCCTCAGCAATAGCCGCTAAGTTAAGTGGCAAACGTAAAAATGAAGTGTATGACTTAGCGCTCTCAGTTAAAGCTGAGTTGAACGTCTAGGGTAGCCTGATGATGAAACAGGTTTTTTTGCTTATAGTTGTTTTCTCTTGCGTTTGGCTAAGCAAGGTTGATGCTTCTGTTTTAGAGAATGTTAATCTTACAAAAGATGATTCGGTGCTGGTCGTTACTGACAACGATACTCGCCTTTTTTCTTGGCAAGCAAGCAAACCACTAATACCCGCTTCGATTACCAAGCTTGCGACGGCTTATTTAGCGATAGATAAGTGGGGCCTAGAACATCGATTTCACACTGATTTTTTCATTCTTGACGAAACTCTATGGGTAAAGGGCTATGGTGACCCTTTTTTAGTGTCAGAAGAGTTGGATGTTTTGGTTGTCGCATTGAAGCACGCCCTGCAGGGGCGCGGCGTCATCAAGCTGAGCCATTTGAATGTTGATAATAGTTATTTCAGTATTGCTTCAGTGCCAGGAAGAAGTAAGGTTGCCGATCCATACAATGCCCCAGTGTCGGCGGTCTCGGCAAATTTTAATACCGCCAAGTTGAGTAAAATAAATGGAATTATAGCCAGTGCTGAAACTCAGACGCCACTGACGAAGACCGCCAAAAAAATGGCTTACAGCCTTAAAAAGTCGGTAGATCGAGTTAACTTAGTGAACACTGACAATGCGCAATCGAACTTTGCTGAGCTGTTGCTCGCTAAGCTAGGTTCTGCGGGCACTCCTATCCGTATTAATCAAACCTTAAGCGGCGCCGAGAGCTTGCTTTATCGGCACCAAAACACACACAGTTTGGCTGATGTATTGCGTGGCACCTTAGAATTTTCGAATAACTTTATTGCTAATCAAGTTTTCTTAAAGCTGGCAGATGACGATAGTTCCGACAATGTCTCCTTTATCAGTAGTCGCGATTATGTTAATGCAGCCTTAGCTACTCAGTTCGGTTGGCAGCAGCATAGTGTCAACGAAGGCTCAGGATTATCTCGCAACAATCGTTTGAGTGCAGACCAGGTCAACGATTTATTAAAAGCCTTAGAGCCAAACAAAAACTTGCTCAAGAAGATTAAGGTCAGTTCTAAATTAGCCTCGGTATATGCCAAAACCGGCACTCTAAACGGAGTGCACAGTTATGCCGGCTACATTCAATTGCAAGCAAAGTTACCATATCAGGATGCAAAACGTTATCGCTTTGTTTTTAACTTTAATCGAGTGGTTACTTATCGTTATCGAGACCAAGTACTTGAACAATTGATCACCGATTTACAACGCCTTAGGCAGGACACGCAATGAGAGGTGCTCGTCGTGGCTCTGCAAACTCGCCAGATTTAGACAATGTTGATTGGTCTAGTTTAAAGCAGTTAATTCCATTTATGACCGAGTTTAAGGGCCGAATTGGCTTGGCTCTTTTGTGTTTGGTGGGTGCCAAATTGGCTAGCGTCGGCTTGCCGTTTATTCTCAAGCATATAGTTGATCAGCTTAATGGTGATAGCGCTGATCAATTGCAGGCTATGGTCATAGTGCCAATGGCGTTGTTAGTTGCCTATGGTTTAGTCCGTTTTGCCAATGTGTTGTTCGGTGAGTTGCGCGACACCATATTTGGCCGTGTTACCGAGCGCGCAATGCGGCGTGTAGGGCATAAAGTTTTCCAACATCTACATTCGTTAGACCTTGCGTATCATTTAAATCGCCGAACTGGTGGCGTCTCTAGAGATATAGAGCGGGGTGTCAACGGTATTAGTTTTTTGATGCGATTTATGATCTTCAATATTGTTCCGACCTTCGTTGAGATTGGCATGATCATGATTCTTCTATTCTGGAATTATTCTGTCTGGTACGCAGTAATTGTTCTGATCTCAGTGGTCGCGTATATTGGCTTTTCGGTTATCGCAACCGAATGGCGAACAGATACTATTCGTCAGATGAACAGTGCCGAGAGTAAATCCAGCACGCGCTCAGTGGACAGCCTATTAAATTTTGAAACCGTCAAATATTTCAATAACGAGACGTTTGAAGCTGATCGTTATGATGAAAATCTGGCCGTTTGGGAAGCGGCTAGACGTAAGAACCGACTAACTTTATTTGGTTTAAACGGTGGGCAGTCGCTTATTATTTCCGCCGCAGCGACCGCATCAATGGTGTTAGCTGCGTTCCATGTTAGTCAAGGTATTATGACCATCGGTGACTTTGTGTTGATTAATGCGCTGATGATGCAAATTTTTCTACCGCTCAATTTTCTCGGCTTTGTGTATCGGGAGATGAAGGGCTCGATGGCGAATATTGATGCAATGTTTGCACTTCTAAAAGTGAATTCATCGGTGCAGGATGTGCCGAACGCTCCGAGCATGACCGTAGCCGAGGGTGCAATCGAATTTAAGGATGTTAGTTTTGCGTATCATCCTGAGCGTCCGATTCTTAAGGGTGTCAGTTTTAATGTTGCTCCGAAGCAAAAAGTAGCGATCGTCGGCAGCAGCGGTTCGGGCAAGTCGACTATTATGAAGTTGTTGTTTCGATTTTACGATGTTAGCTCGGGCAGCATCATGATTGACGGCCAAGATAGCTCGATGGTGTCGCAGAAAAGCTTACGTCAGGCGATCAGTGTTGTACCGCAAGATACCGTTTTGTTCAACGCTAGTATTTTTGAAAATATTCAATACGGCAACGTTGAGGCTAGTGAAGATGCGGTTTGGGAGGCAATTAGTATGGCTTACCTTGACGACTTTATTAAGCAGCTGCCTGAGGGCGGAGAAACTCAAGTAGGCGAGCGCGGATTGAAGCTCTCCGGCGGCGAGAAGCAACGAGTTGCGATCGCTAGGGCAATATTAAAGCAACCAAAAATAATGATCTTTGACGAAGCAACATCATCGCTAGACAGTCGCGCCGAGCAGAGAATTTTACAGGCTATGGAAGGTGTACGAGGTGATTATACTAGTGTCGTTATTGCTCATCGCTTATCAACAATTATAGATGCCGATCTTATTCTGGTATTGGAACAGGGGCAAATTGCAGAGCAGGGCACACATGCTCAATTACTCTCGATGGACGGTTTATATGCCAGCGCATGGCGCCTGCAGAACTCTGATTAGCCGGATTTGACCGGCCATCGTTAAGTCAGTTAACACTATTTTTGGCGACCCAAATTTATCGAGGTCTGGTATTCTTGGCAACAGCTGATCGTTGGTCCAAAATTCAACGTTCATAACCAGAAAAAACAGCAAGGTTATAAATCATGACTAGCACCGCAGCGCTAATGTATTCACTCGTCAAACCAGTTCTATTCGCACTTGAGCCCGAGCGAGCACACGACTTAACACTCTCAAAGCTTGCGTTTGCGTCAAAAAAGCCGTTTCTAACAGCGCAGATCAATCGGTTTTTCGGTGCCAAGGTTGGCGATCTTCCAGTTACTTGTATGGGCATCAAGTTCCGTCACCCTGTGGGTCTAGCCGCCGGCCTAGATAAAGAAGCCGTCGCATTGCCGGCTTTGTCAGCCATAGGTTTTAGCGGTGTTGAGATGGGCACTGTTACCCCTAAGCCGCAACCCGGTAATGCAAAACCACGAATGTTTCGTTTAATCGAGGATCAAGCTTTAATAAATCGTATGGGTTTTAACAGTGGCGGTGTTGATGCGTTTTTGGCGAATCTAAGCAAAACTGAGAACACCGCCGTTGCTGGTATCAATATCGGCAAAAATGCCGCCACGTCGATTGCTGACGCTCACTTTGATTACGTCTCAGCGATGCAGCGAGTTTATTCTCAGGCTGACTATATAACCGTTAACATTTCTTCGCCTAATACAAAGTCGCTTCGAGACCTTCAAAATGAATCGTTCTTAGATGACTTGCTGATGCAGATTAAAATCGCACAAAAGAAGTGTCAGAAAGTCCATAAACGTTATGTGCCTATCGCCTTGAAGGTAGCTCCGGATCTTGATCAAGATGAAATTGAAACTATCGCTGAGCTAGTAATGTCGCATCAATTCGACGCTCTAATCACCACCAATACAACGGTGGCAAGACCTGATAGCCTGAAGAGTGAGCATGCGCAGGAACTTGGCGGTTTAAGTGGTGCGCCTGTGAAGGATATGTCGACCGAGTCTATCCGTCAGTTTTACCGATTATTAAAAGGAAGGGTGCAGATTATTGGCGTCGGTGGTATTAAAACAGCCGATGATGCATGGGAGAAGATGTTGGCTGGTGCAGACTACGTGCAAATCTACAGTCACTTTATTTATCAAGGCCCAAGTATGATAGCTGAGATTGTAAGCGGTCTTAAAGCTAAGGCTCAGTCGCATGGTTTTGATGACCTGCCGACTGCATTAGAGGCATTACGAGGGCGTTAGTCTAAAAATTGTTAGTGTCATGTGTTTGAGGCCTTTGCTAATCATCATGAATTTGAGTAGACTGCCGCTCGAGTCAACTGGGCAGTCGCCGCTTCGCATGAAGGGGAGGAAAGTCCGGGCTCCGAAGAGCAGAGTGCCAGATAACGTCTGGGCGGCGTAAGCCGACGGCTAGTGCAGCAGAAAGATACCGCTTTCCTTTTTTGAAAAGAACGCTGGCGATCACGACATAACAGGCTTTTGCCCGCTATGCCGCGTTTTTGTTTTTTTCTTGGAGAGTAAGGGTGAAATGGTGCGGTAAGAGCGCACCGCGTTAGTGGTAACACGAGCGGCAAGGTAAACCCCACTCGGAGCAAGACCAAATAGGTGTTCGTTCTTTGAGCTTAGGCTTGAGGTGAAGGCGTGGCTCGCGTTGAACACGGGTAGGTTGCTTGAGGCATGCAGCGATGTATGTCCTAGATGAATGACTGTCCTTGACAGGACCCGGCTTATAGGTTGGCTCGTTTTTTACGTGATGGTTCCGAGCTTTGTGCGAACAAGCTCGTGAACCGGATCGTTTCTAATCAACATTCGATTACAGGCATTATTGCCAATTTATCGATAAAATACTGTTATTATTTACAGTGTATGATAGTATCGCAGGACAGGTTTTTGTTGTTTCAAACCCGCTGCATTACCGAAACATAATGATCTGCCCAATTGCCGGGCTGATCAAAATCGATTATTTATTAATCTCCTTTTAAATAATCTGTTGCGCTTTAAAGTTAAAGTGATACTTTAAATAGCAAGCTTAAGTCACATGGAAAAGTGCGCTAACTTACTGAAAGAAAAAGGTTTTCTTGTCAATTAGTTCTTGACTCAACACAGGCTGTCATAGATAGTGGCGAAATGTGGGTAATTGTGGGAATAAGAGGTAACTCTTCGTAATTCCTAGCGTTACATATCAAATTCTAATAATAAGTGGGCCGAAACAGTCGTGGCTAGAGGCAGTAATCATATCAGTTTGGATGCGAAGGGGCGGATGTCTATTCCGACCAAGCTTCGTATCGCACTGTGCGGCGAGTCCGGCGATGATTTAGTGGTTACTATTAGTCCGAGCGATCATTGTTTGTTGTTGTACACACTAGAAGACTGGAATGCGGTCGAGCAAAAACTGACTTCATTACCAACCTTAAATGCTCAAGTTCGTCAGCTAAAGCGAATGTTGATCGGTCATGCTGACGATTGCAGCATGGATGGAAGTGGCCGAATTCTGTTGCCTCAACAATTACGTGAATTTGCCAATATTGATCGAAAAGCTGTGCTTGTAGGGCAGGGCGATAAGTATGAAATTTGGGATGAGGCGCATTGGCTTGCGCAGCGAGAGTCCCTATTGTCTATTCAGCTCGACGAATCGGCATTGCCGGTTGAGCTCGAATCACTCTCCTTCTAGAGGCTGACGATGACCACCTCTGAACAGCACATTCCTGTCTTAATACGAGAGGCAATCGACGCGTTGAATATTCGTCAAGGCGGAACTTATGTGGATGCGACATTGGGCCGTGGCGGTCATGCAATGCAAATTGCACAAAGAATTGGTGATAACGGAACCCTAGTCGGTTTTGACCGCGACCCCCGCGCAATTGAGCTCGGTCACGAATTATTTCAAGGTGACCAGCGCATAAAACTAATTCACAGTGAATTTAGCCGAATGGCCGATATGCTGCGTGAACAGACTGGTATCGAGCAGGTTGACGGAGTGCTTATGGATCTTGGCGTTTCGTCGCCGCAGCTTGATCAGGCTGAGCGTGGATTTAGTTTTATGCGTGATGGTGAGTTAGATATGCGCATGGATACATCCAAGGGTGAGTCCGCTGCTCAATGGTTGGCTCGAGTTGAAGAGCGAGATTTAATGATGGCGTTGTTTGATTTAGGCGAAGAGAAGTTTGCTCGACGCATTGCTAGAGCAATTGTCGCTACTCGAGAACAAGCGAAAATAGACAGCACCCTTCAGTTGGCGGCTATTATTGCCGATGCAACGCCAAAAAAAGATAAGAATAAGCACCCTGCGACTCGAAGCTTTCAAGCGATACGTTTGCATGTCAATCAAGAATTGAGCCAAGTATCACAAGCATTACCGCAGGCCGTGCAGCTATTGAATGAGGGTGGTCGCTTAGCGGTAATAAGCTTTCATTCTTTAGAGGATCGCATTGTTAAGCGCTTTATGCGTGAGTTGTCGACCCCTAACCTGCCGCCTAAGAATATACCCGTGACTGAAGATGCGTATCTTACGCCGCTTAACTTATTGAGTCGCGCAATCAAGCCAAGCAAAGAGGAAGTTCAGCAGAACCCTCGTTCTCGTAGTTCTGTTCTGAGAATCGCCGAGCGCACGGCTGTGCCCTATGTCGCGCCAGCGGCAGATATCAAGTTCGGAGGCCCGTATGCGCGATAGTGTGATGTGGTTTCTGGTTAGCAGTGTGGTTGTGTCCGCTTTATTTGTGGTTAACACTCGCCACCAGCATCGCCTTGCCTATTTAGCATTTCAGACAGAAGAATCGTTGCGTGATGACCTAAATGACGAATGGGGGCAATTATTAATTGAGTCTAATGTCTGGGCATCTGCGCAGCGCGTGGAGAAAGACGCCAGTGAGCATTTGTCTATGCGTGCGCCGCTTAAAGGTGAACTGAAATATATTGGTGAAGAGACTGAAGTTGATGATTCGCGATTGGCGGGGGGCGAATAATGAGCAAAGCCACCAATTCATTAACGATTAAATCGCCGCGCAACCCCGCTGTCGAAAAGCTGGCTAAAGATGTCATGGTGCCTGTATCTACTTGGCGCTATAATGTGATCGTAATCATTTTTGGCTCTTTGTTTATTGCTCTCGGGGCACGCGCCGTGCAGCTGCAAGTGGTTGATAATGACTACTTGCAATCGCAAGGAGATGCGCGTTATTTGCGAGTTCAAAATGAGCCACCAACACGCGGAATGATTACTGATCGTAATGGTCAGCCTATTGCCGTGAGTACCCCAGTCGATTCGATCTGGATGCAGCCAGCGACTATTCTGCGCCAGCAGCAAGAGTATTCTTATAAAGAGCTGACAAGTCTGCTTGAAACTACACCCGCTGAATTGCTCGAAAAAGCTGAAAAGCGTAAGGGTCGAGAATTTGTCTATTTGAAGCGTCATTTATCGCCACAATTAGCCAATAAGATTCTTGCCCTCAATGTGCCCGGCATTAATAAAGTTCGAGAGTACAAGCGCTACTACCCTTCTGGCCCAGTGATGGGCCACGTTTTGGGGTTTACCAATATTGATAATGAAGGTCAAGAAGGACTTGAACTTGCTTATGATAACGAATTAAAAGGCCAAGCTGGTCGCACTCAAGTATTGCGTGACAAGGTCGGCCATGTTGTTGAATATGTTGAGCAATTGTCTCGCGTTAGACACGGAGATGATATCGTTTTGAGCATTGATGCTCGCATTCAATACTTGGCGTATCGGCATCTCCAAGCCGCCGTGAAAAAGCATAATGCAACGTCGGCAACTCTGGTTGCTTTAGATGTTAAAACCGGTGAGGTCTTATCAATGATAAGCATGCCGGATTTTAACCCAAACGACCGCAGTGAACTAAAAAGTGCTCATTTTCGTAATCGTTCGATTACCGATTCATATGAGCCAGGCTCAACCGTAAAGCCGATTACTATTGCCATGGCGATGCAAGCCGGTGTGGTGGATGCAGATACTATCGTTGATACTGAAAAAGGATTTCTATACATCGGCCGTAACCGCATCAACGATACCAAGCCACATGGTGAAATCACCGTCTCTGACGTTATTAAGGTATCGAGCAATATTGGCTCAGCTAAGATCGCGATGATGATGGAGCCTCGTGATTTGTACGATACTTACCGCAGTTTAGGATTTGGTCAAACCAATAAACTTAGAATGCCCGGCGAGCAAAAAGGTATTCTCGCAAACCGCAAAAAATGGAAGCCGGTTGAGCACGCAACCATGAGTTATGGTTATGGCTTATCAGTAAATACTTTGCAGCTTGCGCGTGCCTATCAAGCTCTTGCAAACCACGGATTATTGCTGCCGGTAAGCCTTCACCCGATTGCGGAAGCCCCTGAGGGCAAGCGTATATTTTCATCTGAAGTCGCCGATCAAGTAGCTGAAATGCTCGAAGCTGCGGTGGGCGATACAGGTACTGCGCCAAAAGCTCGAGTTGATCATTATCGTGTTGGTGGAAAAACTGGTACCGCGCATCGTGTGGTTAACGGGCGTTATCAAGATGACAGCTATATGTCTTTGTTTGCCGGCTTTGCCCCTGTTAGTGATCCCGAAATTGCGCTTGTGGTATCGGTTAATGATCCAAAAGGAATCGACTATTACGGCGGCTTAGTTGCGGCACCAGTGTTCTCCGAAGTAATGGCCGGTGCCCTACGTTTACGTGGTATCGCTCCTGATGCAATGACAGCTCCGAAACAAGAGCCGGCTCTTAAATTAATGATTGCTCGTCCGCTTGCTAATGTAATCTCAAACGCATCAGACGGAGCCGCCGAATGATGCCTTTAGCCGATCTATTGGCGATTTTAAACGTCGCTAGCGACAGCAATATTGAGATCAATCAGCTGGTTATTGACAGTCGAAAAGTGTCAGATGGCGCCTTATTCTGCGCCTATAAAGGTGTGCAGGCTGATGGCCGAGACTATTTACAGCAAGCTGAAAAGAATGGAGCTGCTGCGATTTTGTACGATGCGCAGGATTTCGATTTACCTGACAATATAACTATTCCCGCCTTTTCAATAAGCAACTTGCAAGCAAGAGTTGGGACCTTGGCGCATCATTTTTTTGGCCGAGCCTGCGATGAGATGCAGGTTTTTGGTGTTACTGGGACCAATGGTAAAACCACCTGCTGTTATTTACTTACTCAGGCTTTAACACATTTGGGTATGCAGGCCGCGATGATCGGTACTATTGGTGTCGGTAAATTAGATTCTTTAGCGCCAGCCGATCACACCACGCCAGATCCAATTGCTTTGCATAAAATGCTGGCGGATTTTAAAGCTCAGGGAATAACCCAAGTATGTATGGAAGTGTCCTCACATGCGTTGCATCAAGGGCGCGTTAACGGCGTTGAATTCTTCTGTGCTTTATTCACTAATTTGAGTCATGATCATCTCGATTATCATGGCGATATGGCAAGCTATGGCGCCGCTAAGAAGCGTTTGTTTACCAGTTTCAGCAGTGAATTAATGGTGACTAATGCCAGCGACTCTTTTGGCGCATCATTGATCGAGATAGCTAATACTGAGTTCATTGTGTCGTACGGCCAAGGCGGCGACGTGTATGCCGATGAAGTTAATCTGGGTGTCGACGGTATAGAGTTTGAGTTCGAAGGTAATGGCATTGATTTTTCCGCCAGCACGCCATTAATTGGTGCGGTTAATATTCCAAATATAGAGATGCTGGTTGCCACCTTACTGGCGCTAAGTACATCGATCGAAGATATTCAGTCGATATTGGCATCTCTTACACCAGCTCCAGGGCGAATGGAGCTTTATCGCGTGCCAGGCAAAGCCAGCGTGGTAGTAGATTATGCTCACACGCCCGACGCCTTAGAAAAGGCATTATTGTCGGTTAAGCAGCATTGCCAAGGCGAGTTATGGTGTGTGTTTGGCTGTGGTGGCGATCGCGATCAAGCTAAGCGATCAGTGATGGGTGCGGTTGCTGATAAAGGTGCCGATAGACTAATTGTTACTAATGACAATCCTCGATCAGAAGATCCAGCGGCGATAGCGGCTCAAATTGTGACTGGTATAAAGGTCAATCATCAGGTGATTCTAAATCGAGCTGAAGCAATAGCCTCGGCGATTTCCCAAGCGAGTTTGGATGACTGGATTCTGGTCGCCGGAAAGGGACACGAAACGACTCAGCAGATTGGCAGTCAGCTACTGAACTTCTCTGATCGCGAGCAAGTGCAAGACGCTTTGAAGGTGGCATCATGATGCAACTGTCTCAGATTGCGCACGTGGTTGGCGGTCAACGTTCAGGTGCCGATGTAATGTTGCGCAACGTAAGCATTAATACTCGGGATGAGTGTCTAGGGCGTTTATTCGTAGCGCTCAAGGGTGACAATTTTGATGCCCACCAGTTCGTGTCGCAGGCCGAGCAAGCAGGTGCTAGAGCGCTTTTAGTCGAGCACGCTGTAGACAGCGAATTGCCCACCGTAATCGTAAAAAGCACGCATCAAGCATTAGCCGACCTAGCCAGTTGGTGGCGTTCGCAATTTGCATTGCCAGTAATTGGCATTACCGGCAGCGTTGGTAAAACCACGGTGAAAGAGATGTTGGCATGCATCTTCGCTGAGCTAGGTAACGGCGTGGTCACCAAGGGTAATTTGAATAATGAAATTGGAGTGCCATTGACGCTAATGTGTCTGCAAGCGGAAGATCGCTATGCAGTGATTGAAATGGGCATGAATCATGCTGGCGAAATCGGCCGACTCAGTACCATGACGCGCCCAACTATCGCGCTAGTTAACAACGCCGCTGCTGCCCACCTCGAAAACTTAGGGTCAATTGAAGCGGTGGCTAATGCTAAGGGCGAGATATATCAAGGCCTATCTATCGGTGGCATTGCGGTTATTAATAACGACGATGATTATGCTGATGTTTGGCATGAGTTGGCCAAAGACCACCCAATTATGACCTTTGGCTTGTCGGCTGATGCCGATGTGACCGCTAGCTTTGAAGAAAAAAAGCATGGTCTAGTGATTAAGGTAAAGGCTTTCGGCAAAAAACTAAAGATTAAACTAAACAGCGTCGGTGAACATAGTGTGCGTAATGCGCTTGCGGCTGTCACTGTTGCGCTTGCCGCAAAAATACCAACCCGCAGTATCGAGTCAGGCTTAGCCAATTTCAAACCCGTTAGTGGCCGTTTGAATATCGAAACCATAGCTGGCGTCAATGTAATTGACGATAGCTACAATGCTAACCCGGCCTCCATGCGTGCGGCTATTAATGTGTTGATCCAAAGTAATCAAAACTTATTAATTGTCGGTGATATGGCCGAGCTTGGAGCTGCCGCCGAAGCTGAGCACAAGGCTTTAGGCGACCAGGCTAAAAAACGCGGTGTTAAAGCGCTTTATGCCTGTGGTGAGTACGCTGAGTTAGTGGCGACATCTTTCGGTCGTGGCGCAGTCGCATTTAGCTCGCAATCGGCGTTGATCGAACGACTAGGCTCAGATCAATTAATTGGCACCATTTTAGTTAAGGGGTCTCGCTCCGCGAAGATGGAGCGAGTAGTAGAGGCATTGCATAAAAAGCTTCTGTCGAAAAAAGTAGGCGACTCGTCGCCAGTTACTGATAGGGGTGAAAACTAATGCTATATGCGTTATTTCAAAGTCTTTCTGAACAATACAGTTTTCTGAATGTATTTCAGTACATTACATTCCGAGCCATTTGTTCAGTTTTAACGGCCTTTACTGTCTCCCTAGTATTGGGTCCGATGATGATTCGAAAGTTGAGTTTTTATAAGATCGGTCAAACGGTTAGAAAAGATGGCCCTCCGACTCATTTTGAAAAGGTTGGAACGCCGACGATGGGCGGTTTGCTGATTTTGTTGTCGCTAATTCTATCCACCGTTTTATGGGCGGATATGACCAATCGTCTAGTGCAAATCACACTATTTACCTGCTTCTTTTATGGCGTCATTGGCTGGTACGACGACTATCAAAAGCTAGTTCACAAAGACCCTGTTGGCATGGGCTCGCGGAATAAGTTTTTAAGTCAAAGCATTATAGCGGTGATTGCCGCGTACTGGCTTTATTCAACCGCACAGACGCCAATTGACACATCATTGATTATTCCTTTCTTTAAAGGGATCGCAATTCCACTAGGCATTTTATTTTTACCGTTAACCTATTTGGTTATTGTTGGCACCAGCAATGCGGTCAACTTAACCGACGGGTTAGATGGTTTGGCGATTGTTCCTACCGCTATGGTGGCCGCGGCATTAGCCGTTTTCTGTTACCTATCAGGCCACGTTGTGTTTGCTGACTATTTACAAATTCCCCAAATTTCCGGCGCTGGCGAAGTGGCTATTTTCTGTGCCGCATTGGTTGGTGCTGGAATCGGATTTCTCTGGTTTAACACCTATCCGGCTCAAGTATTCATGGGAGATATTGGCTCTTTGTCATTGGGCGCGTCTCTTGGCGTTGTTGCCGTAATCGTTCGTCAAGAATTAGTCTTATTCATTATGGGCGGCATTTTCGTCTTAGAAACCGTGTCGGTAATTTTGCAGGTAGCGTCATTCAAACTGACTGGCAAGCGTATTTTTCGTATGGCTCCAATTCATCACCATTTTGAGTTAAAAGGCTGGCCAGAGCCGCGCGTTATCGTGCGCTTTTGGATTATCAGCTTAGTGCTGGTGTTAATTGGCCTAGCAACCTTAAAAGTTCGATAGCAATAATCTTAAGCTTATGATCTCGCAAACATACAATCCCCAACAAAAACTGCTGGCGCAATATGCGTCTGCGGCGGTGATTGGTATCGGTGTGACCGGCTATAGCGCGGCACGCTATTTGACTGCGCGCGGATTAGAGGTTTTGGTGATAGATTCTCGCTCAGAGCCGCCGCTGGGCAATGAGTTTAAGCGCGAGTTTCCGAGTATTAAAACTCAGTTTGGAGCATTTACTGAGAATGCCTTAGAGGGGCATGCATTAATTGTTGCCAGCCCTGGTGTGTCACTTAAAGAACCAATGCTGCGTGCAGCTAAAAAACGTGGTGCGCATATTGTTGGTGATATCGAGCTGTTTTTACAAGAAAATAAAAAGCCGTTAATTGCGATTACCGGTTCAAATGGAAAGAGTACTGTCACTAGTTTGGTTGGCGAAATGTGCGCGGCCGGCGGCATCAAGCCATTGGTTGCTGGTAATATTGGCAAGCCTGCATTGGATGCCTTAACGGACCATAAAGACTATGACGTAGCGGTTTTAGAGCTCTCTAGCTTTCAATTGGAAACCACTTACCAAGTGCCTGCGGAGTCGGCGGCAATTTTAAATATTAGCGCTGATCACATGGACCGATACGATTCAATGGGCGACTATGTTTTGGCTAAAGCTCGAATTATACGTGGCGCCAAACGTGCCGTACTCCCACGTCACGATGAGCGCTTAGCTCAAATAACCAATGTTAATGAAATTCTTGGTTTTGATCTTCAAAAGCCATCGACTGAGAATGATTTTGGCATAGTTAAAAGGTCAGGAAAGCGCTGGCTAGCAAAGGGCAAGACGCGTTTAATGCGGCTGCAAGATATCCCTCTTGTTGGTCTTCATAATGTAAAGAACGTGCTAAGTGCCTTCGCTTTGGTGGATTTTTTAAATTTGCCATTAGAGTCATTAGTTAAGGCGGTAATGAACTTCAAGAGTTTGCCGCATCGGATGCAAACTATCGCCAAGATAAACAATATCTCTTGGGTAAATGACTCTAAAGCAACCAATGTTGGAGCGACAGCGACAGCCCTAAATAATTTGGAGCAAAAAATAGTTTGGATTGCTGGTGGGCAGGGCAAAGGTGCTGATTTTGACGAATTGAAACCGGTCGTTAACCGAAATATTAGACAACTCATCTTGATTGGCGAAGATGCGGCGAAGATTGAAGCTTCGCTAAGTGGCTTATTGCCAATTTCATTTGCTACAGGTATGCAGGACGCGGTCAATCAGGCGGCCTCTATTGCTACTGACGGCGATATTGTACTGCTCAGCCCGGCTTGCGCCAGCTTTGATATGTTTCAAAGTTTTGAGGATCGTGGCACTCAATTTGCGCATTGCGTTGATGCCATTTTAGAATCTAATTCAAATTCTGTTGTTAGCTCGAATTCAGGAGATGCTCTATGACTGGCGCGTCTTTACAAGCAACTCGCGCGCAACCGAATATGAACTCGGCCGGCGTTGATTCAATATTATTGGGTGTTTTTATAAGTCTATTAATGCTTGGTTTAGTCATGGTGTTCTCGTCGACTATTGCGATGGGCAGCCAGGATCTTAATACCAATACCTCGTATCTCTGGCGTCAGCTTGTGCATATGGTTATAGGAGTAGGGCTTACGGCGCTGGTAGCGACGACTCCAGTATGGGTTTGGCAGAAGCTAAGCATGCCTCTACTGGTATTTGCTATTATGCTGCTGATCGTTTTGCTGTTTGTTGGTTTGCAGATAAATGGATCGACGCGTTGGTTGTCGATCGGCGGTATTCGCATGCAACCTGCGGAGTTTACCAAGGTGGCAATCGTGCTTTATACAGCGAGCTACCTAACCCGCAAACAAAGCGAGATTAAAAAATTCTCCAAAGGGATTGTCAATATGGGTGTTGTGCTGGCCGTGGTTGGCGGACTTCTGTTGATGCAGCCCGATTTCGGAAGCTTCGTGGTAATGACTGTAACCGTCGGTTTAATGATGTTTCTTGGCGGTATTCGCATTAGTCATACGATTTTGTGCTTAAGCGTGGTCGCTTCGGCAATGGCGCTGATGGTCGTCATGTCTCCCTATCGGATGAAGCGCTTCTTGGCCTTTCTTGACCCTTGGTCAGATCCATATGGTTCTGGTTTTCAGTTAACGCAGGCTCTAATTGCGGTTGGTCGAGGTGAAATATTTGGTGTTGGCCTTGGCGCTAGCATCCAAAAACTCTACTATCTACCGCATGCCAATAACGACTTTATTTTAGCCGTTATAGGTGAAGAGTTAGGCTTGCTGGGTATTCTTTTAGTTATCGGCCTTTACGCTACGCTGTTGCATCGCGCTCTGGTGATTTCGCGTACTGCCGAATTAGTTGGCCGCGTCTATGCGGCTCGTTTGGCTCAAGGTATTGGCTTCTTGTTAGTGTTTCAAGCGGTGATAAATATCGGTGTCAACTTAGGTGCATTGCCGACCAAAGGTCTAACTCTGCCGTTTATTAGCTACGGTGGCAGTAGTCTGCTGGTCTGTTGTATCGCGATGGGCTTATTATTTGGTGTTGATCGCCAGAATCGAAAACGCGATATTAGCGGCACCATTAGAAAGCACCCTGCGAGTCGCGGTAGCAACCGTAAGGGCGCTGTCGGAGGTTCTCTAGCATGACTAATGGCCGACTAATGATAATGGCTGGAGGAACTGGCGGGCATCTTTTTCCGGCTCTTGCTGTGGCAAAACAGCTTCGAGATGCTGGCGCTGACATTACTTGGCTTGGGACTAAGCGAGGTTTAGAGTCAAAAGTGATTCCGGCCAACAATATTGCTATCGAGTGGATTTCGATAGAGGGTCTCCGCGGTAAAGGCGTGCTTAGTATTTTGCTGGCACCCTTTAAATTGGCTCGTGCTATGTGGCAGAGTGCCGTCGCGATTCATCGCGTACAACCCGATTGTATTTTAGGCATGGGTGGCTTTGTTTCGGGTCCAGGCGGCTTGGTGGCGAGATTGATGGGACGCCCGTTGATTGTGCATGAGCAAAACGCCGTTGCAGGTTTAACCAATAAATA
>JAWUZB010000108.1:0-8716 GCA_034110505.1 Gammaproteobacteria bacterium | reverse complement strand
GGTATAGACTTGATTATCGGCTACCCAAAAAAGACAGCTGACGGATTGTTTAATATCGGCGCCATGATAGTCAATGGTAAAATTATTCACGAATATGCCAAGATGGATCTGCCAAATTATAGTGTGTTTGACGAGAAGCGTTATTTTATAGCCGGCTCCAAGCACTGTGTCGTTGACTATAAAGGCGTTAAATTAGGCTTAACTGTCTGTGAAGATATTTGGAATGATGGCCCAGTTGAAGGCGCGATCGAGCAGGGAGCTGAGGTAATTATTAATATCAATGGGTCGCCTTATCACAGTAAAAAGCTATCTGAGCGTAATGCCGTGGTATGCGTTAAGGCTAAGAAAATTAATGCCCCCGTTGTCTACGTCAACCAAGTTGGCGGGCAAGATGAGTTGGTCTTCGATGGCGCCTCATTTGCGACCGACAGCAAGGGTAAAGTTGTTCATCAAATGGCAAGCTTCGAAGAGGCTCTGAGTAGCGTTACGGTTAAACATGATGGCCTCGCTGTTTCGATTAAAGGAACCGAGATGGTAGCTGAAACGGGGATGCACGAAAGTGTCTACAGTGCACTGGTTCTTGGGGTTGGCGACTATGTACGTAAAAACGGTTTTAAAAAGGTGGTTATTGGTCTTTCGGGCGGAATCGATTCGGCACTGACCACGGCGATTGCGGTAGACGCACTGGGCGCTGATAATGTTGATGTAATTATGCTGCCTTTTCGCTATACCTCGGATATTTCCCAGCAGGATGCGCGTGCTCAGGCCGAGGCCATGGATATCAACTATCACGTTGTCTCAATTGAGCCTATGTACGACGCATTTATTAAGCAACTATCACCGCTTTTCGGTGATCGAGCGGAAGATACTACTGAAGAAAATATTCAAGCACGTTGTCGCGGTTTGAGCTTAATGGCGTTCTCCAACAAAACCGGCGCGATGGTATTGACCACCGGCAATAAGAGTGAGATGTCGGTTGGTTATGCAACGCTCTATGGCGATATGGTTGGCGGCTATAACGCCATCAAAGATGTGCCTAAAACACTCGTCTATGAGTTAGCCAAGTATCGCAATAGCGTTTCTCAAGTTATTCCTGAACGTGTTATCAGCAGAGAACCATCGGCCGAATTACGTCCCGATCAAATCGATTCTGATAGTTTGCCGCCGTATGAAATTCTAGACCCAATTTTAGAACTGTATGTTGAGCAAGATTATCCCCCCGCTGATATTGTCGCCAAGGGCTTTACCAAAGAATATGTTGCACAGGTGATTGGAATGGTTGACCTAAATGAGTACAAGAGGCGTCAAGCGGCTCCCGGGGTTAGAATTACCAAGCGTGCATTTGGGCGTGACCGTCGTTACCCTATTACCTCTGGATTTAGGCCGACTATTGACTGGAAATAAACCTTAGTAAGGCGCTAGCCTTAAGCGATCATTTGCTATGCCGAGGTTTAAAATAAAGTTAGCTTCTGAACAAGCTAAGAAGCAAAAAAAAGCCGCCATAAATTTGGCGGCTTTCTTGATAGCGGAACAAATACTGGTTTAGAATGGATTTAATCGAGAAAAGATACTTTTCTTTTTCTTATAAGTTTTTTGCTTATTCTGTGGGAAATTTTGATTCAACACTGTTCGAGTGCTTGACGCTAATTCATCTAAGCCCATTTCTATGTAGGCTTTCTCCATTAACACTAAAGCCCCTTCGACCGCAGGAGATGTTTCGTATTTATAAATGATGGTTTTACACCGATTTACGGTTGCAACATAGGTTTCGTTGTCGAAATAGAATTGAGCGACGGTTAGCTCCCGCTCGGCTAATGCATTGCGGATAAAAACAATACGTTGCTCGGCGTCTTTGGTATACACGCTATTTGGGTACCGTTTGACCAGTTCTTCAAAGGCATTTTGCGAATCACGCAAAGGTTTCGGGTCTCGAAGCGTCTGACCACCTTTAATGAATTTATCGATCCTACCGGATTTCTTCTCGAAACTCGCTACACCCTTCATGTAATACGCGTAGTCTACGTTTTTGTGGGTTGGGTAGAGTTTAATGAAATTTTCGGCCGCGGCAACAGCCTTCTCTACTTGATTGGTTTTATCAAACGCAAACATCATGTCTAATTTGGCCTGCTCGGTTAGCTCGCCATAAGGATAGTTAGCCTCGAGTGCACGGTAGTAATCAATCGCGAAGCCATAGTTGCCTTTGTCCAGAGCCGCTTTACCTTTGTCATAAAGCTCCTGAAGTTGCTGTTTGGCAAGATCTTCATCGATGCCGCCCTTCTTTTTATTGCCGCCGCATGCTGATAGCGTGGCAGCAAGACAGACAACTAGTATCAGCTTGTACAAGCGAGTAGCCGGGCGATTCTGCCGAGCAGATGCCGAAGCAAACGTCGATGACGACATAGGTGTACTCTCAATGACTTGGAAAAGACTCATGTTAAAGGCTCATGTTGCTGTTGTTATGGGGTATTATTTAGTTTGTAAGCATAACGCGAAAACTAGAGTCAGAGAAGAGCATTACTGTTCTGTATGGCAATTTGTACCACACTTTAAACTGTTTATAGGAAATTTGAAATTATGCCCGATACTGAGGCTGATCTAACGAAGATGTCGACATCTATAATCAACCCTGAGGCTGACTCCGACGCTGACTCAGAGTCGCCATCATCGCCTGGACTACACAGCTACATTGTGCCCGAAGACTTCTTTGGTCAGCGCGTTGATAAAGCGCTGACGACTCTGTGTGAAGATCATTCGCGAAGCACCATACAATCTTGGATCAAGCAAGGCTTGGTGATGCTAGACGACGAAGTACCTAAACAAAAAGACAAGGTATTAGGAGGAGAGTTACTAGAAGTCACTGTCCCTCATATCCGTAAGGGCGAGTGGGAAGCTCAAGACATGCCCATCGACATCGTTTATCAAGATGACGAAATGCTGGTGGTTAACAAGCCAGCTGGGTGGGTAGTTCACCCAGGTGCAGGCAACCCCGATGGCACTCTATTAAACGCTTTACTATTTCATTTTCCAGCCAGTCGCGCGCTTGCGCGAGCCGGAATTGTTCATCGTTTAGATAAAGATACATCAGGTTTAATGGTAGTCGCTAAAACCGAGAATGCTCGACTAGGGCTGATTGCTCAATTGGTTGACCATAGCTTGCATCGCGAGTATTTGGCCTTGGTCAATGGGCGCATAATTTCTGGCAACACAATTGATGAGCCTATTGCTCGAGATAAGCATGACCGTCGTAAAATGGCGGTTAATATGATGGGCAAAGAAGCGGTTACTCATTATCGCGTTGACGATCGTTTTCGCAACCACACGTTGTTACGTGTTCAGCTTGAAACCGGCCGTACGCATCAAATTCGTGTTCATCTAACGCATGCCGGTTTTTCTCTCGCCGGTGACCCCGTATACGGCAGAAGGTTGGCGATTCCTGGACACTGCTCACCGAGTTTAGAAGCTGAGCTTCGAAGCTTTAAACGACAGGCCTTACATGCTACGCGAATTGAGTATATTCACCCGCTAAGCGGTGAACATCAATCATGGGAACGGCCGATGCCCGAGGATATGCAGCGTCTAGTCGATGCCTGCGGCGATGACAATCATTAGCCGTTTAAATGACGTATATAATTCCCAATTGGTCTGCACCAGCAAAGGTTAAGGCTTTTTCTACAACTCGTTTAGGCGGTGTAAGCAGCGGAGCCTACGGCTCTATGAATCTTGCTCTGCACGTTGGCGACCAGCGTGGGAGAGTGGCCGTAAATCGTCGTAAACTGAGTTCGGATTTAAACTTGCCGAGCCAACCAGTATGGCTTAACCAGGTGCATAGTGGCGTTGTAGTAAGTGCTGATATGGCGATTGAGTCAGACGCTGACGGTACTTTTTCAAACGTGGCTAACACGGTTTGTGCGGTGATGACGGCCGACTGCTTACCACTGCTTTTAACCAACGCCCTAGGTGATCAGGTCGCCGCGATTCACGTTGGTTGGCGGGGAATGGCGATCGGTATTATCGACAATGCGGTGGCACAATTCGACTGTCACTCAAGCGATATCATTGCTTGGGCTGGGCCCTGTATTGGCGCCACTAAATTCGAAGTTGGACGCGAGGTTAGAACGCAATTGGGCGGTCCTGACTCGGCCTATAAAGAGATTCAGAATAGTAAATTTCTGGTCGATCTCTATCAGCTTTGCGAGCATCGACTTGCGGCCATCGGAGTGACTAATTACGCGCATTCGCAAGCATGTACTTACCTAGACCAAGAGCGTTTCTTCTCATTTCGTCGTGACGGTCAATGCGGCCGTATGGCATCAATAATTTGGATTGATCAAGAATCATGAAATTAGTTCAACAGGCGCTATCATTCAGACAGGTATTGCCATCGGCGCTAATAATATTAGCGCTAGGAGCTCTACTTTCACTGTTTGTCTCATCGTGGGATTGGTTAGCAGGTCTAGGTTGGTTAGTGATTCCATATGGTGTGGTGTTGGGGTTATCGATTTACCTATTAGGTTTTATTTTCACCTCGTCTAGGTGGTTAGTAACCCCCTCAATGCTTCAATTGCTCACCACCTTGCATCAGCTTTTTAAAAACTTTACTTGGCCACAAATTATTGTTGTCTCGATACTGGCTGGGGTCGGCGAGGAACTATTAATCCGTGCGGTGTTGCAAACATTTCTAGTCAGCTCTGCTGGGCCATTTTGGGGCATAATCGGAGCCTCGCTAATATTTGGTCTATTGCACTTTATGACCAAAACTTATGTGTTTCTGACCTTCGCATTAGGCTTGCTTTTCGGCATAGCCTTTCATATCAGTGGAAGCATTGTGCTAGTGATGCTAGGGCATACAGTTTACGACATCGTCGCTTTTGCAATGATTGTGAAGTTCCCTCACATGTTGGGAGTAAACTTAAGTTATGACAAGAAAAGCATCATCACCGAACGGCATTACTGAGCCTGTCGCGGGGAAAAAACTCTTGACTGTAGAACAGCCAAAGCCTTCATTCGAGAAAAGAAAAACCGGCTGTCACTCGATATATTGGTGGTCTATTAAGGTTGCTTGCGGGGCAATCCTGATTGCAAGTTTATTTATCGGCGTACTTTATGAACTAAGCCCATGGTTTAGTTCGCCGCGAGTATTCGCTCAGATGCTGGTTATTGTTGGCGGCTTGAGTGCGATCTTCCATTACCTGCATATTAAATCATTCAATAGCAAATTCGAAAGGCCAGATACTCTGGTTACCGAACAAGGTTTATTTAAATATGTAAGGCACCCAATGTATTTATCTGACTGCCTTACTTACAGCGGCTTATTTTTACTCTTTCCGACAATACCGACGGCGATGGTTTTAGTTGTCGGGGTTGTGGCGTTGCTTAAGCAATCTAAAATAGAAGATCGCTACCTAGCGGCCCGCTTCGATCAACAATTTTCCGGTTGGCGTAAACGCTCAAAACTAATAGTACCATTTCTCTACTAAGCCCTAGGTTCTCAGTGTTTTAGTGTTAGTTCTAGGCAGAGCGGCAAGCGGCGGCGGTAAAAACTACATCGGTCGAGCTGTTCAATGCGGTTTCCGCTGAATCCTGAACTACGCCAATAATAAAGCCAACGCCGACTACTTGCATTGCCACAGCGTTAGGTATGTTAAACAGACTGCAGGCTAAGGGAATTAGTAGTAAAGAGCCGCCGGCAACACCAGAAGACCCACAGGCTGAGACACTTGCAATCACACAGAGCAATAGGGCGGTGGTAATGTCGACGTCAATACCTAGGGTATTAACCGCAGCCATTGTCATTACACTAATGGTGATTGCAGCGCCAGCCATATTAATGGTCGCACCGAGAGGTATAGACACCGAATAGGTATCTTCGTCGAGACCTAGCTTTTCACATAAGGCCATGTTGACAGGGATATTTGCGGCCGAGCTGCGCGTAAAAAAGGCCGTGATACCACTCTCTTTTAAGCAGGTGAAAATAAGCGGATAGGGGTTAGTTTTGGTCATAAATAGAACCATGATAGGGTTTACTATCAACGCAATGATTAGCATGGTGCCGACCAGTAGACCTAGCAAGTGAGCATATTCAGCAAGTGCTTCGAAGCCTGTCGCGGCAATAGTGCCAGCGACTAAGCCGAATATTCCGATAGGGGCTAATTGTATTACCACCTGTACTAAACCTACTACCGCGTCACTAAAGTTCTCGAGTACTATTTTGGTTGAATCGCTAGCCTTGCGAAGCATTATTCCAAGTCCGATAGCCCAGGCTAAAATCCCTACATAGTTAGCGCTCATTAGGGCATTGACAGGGTTGTCGAAAATCTTGAAGAGTAAGGTATTAAGCACTTCACCAATGCCTTGCGGTGCTGAGTTCATGGCTTCAGCGCCGACTAAGGTTAATGTTGTCGGGAACAGAAAACTTAATAAGACGGCGGTGGTGGCTGCCGCCAAAGTGCCTATCAAATACAGCCCGAAAATTGGCCGCATATGACTTTTTTGCCCTTCGCGGTGGGTTGCTAAAGAGGCAATTACCAGTAAGAAAATTAGTATCGGTGCGATCGCTTTCAAGGCTGAGACAAATAGACCTCCTAATATCGACACAGAGGCACCTATGTCCGGCACTAAACCACCGACCAAGGCACCTAACACAATGCCAACCGCGATTTTTAGAACTAGGTTTTGCTTTGCTAACACTGTCACCAACGAATTTTCTGAGCTCATATCATTTACTTTATTATTGTTTTAATTGTTTATTTACAGTTTCATTAGCACCCAACCGGGTAGCCTTTTTGAACACTCAGCATAACTCCAGTATCAAAAGAAAATGGCGAATACTTTCGACTCTGATTTAAACACCATAGCTAGTGAGGGGCGAAAGGGCTGTTGGCTGATGTTGTTACTAAGCTTATACATCATATGACTGCCCAATTGCGGTTATTCTGAGAACCCTATTTCACTCGTTTAAGCGAGTTCTTTCTTCCACAGTACATCTTCATGGCCCAAGCGCAGGTTAATGATTCTTGCGGTTACAAACAATAGGTCTGAAAGCCGATTCAAGTACTGGCGAGTAGTGTCACAAACGGGCTCAGCCTGGTGTAATGTCACCACATCACGTTCGGCTCGTCGTGCAATAGACCTCGCCATATGACAAACCGCGGCGGCTTCGCTGCCACCGGGTAAGATAAAGTCTTTAAGTGGTTCAACCGATTCATTGAAAAGATCGATCTTGTTCTCTAGCAATTCTATCTTTTGTTGCTTGATGAAACTCTGGCCCGGCATGCTGATCTCACCGCCAATATTGAAAAGGTCGTGTTGAATAGAGGTAAATAATGGCTTTAATTCGTCATCTTCGAGTTTACAAACTAACAGACCGATAACACTGTTTAGCTCGTCAACCGCTCCCATCGCATTCATACGTTGATGGTTTTTGGCAATCCTTTCGCCACCGCTTAAACCCGATGTGCCATCGTCGCCAGTGCGCGTATAAAGTTTACTTAGTCTATTGCCCATATTGTTTTCCTGAAATTTCCTGAGTTGCCATGACGCTAAGGTCACCGCGTATGTTGTTTGCGATATATGCTTTGCCTAGTTACCGGCATGAGCATCGTAAATTGGTAGTGAGAGCGAGAATATTACACCATCAGAGCTGAGCAAATTGCGAGCAAGCACATCGCCACCATGAAAGCTGGCGATTAGTTTGACAATGTATAGGCCCATGCCAAGACTTATTTTCTGAGCGTCTTTACGCCCCAGTGAGACAAGTGGTTCAAAAATACGTTCGGCCATGCCTTCGGGCAATCTAGAACCTTGGTTAATAATATCAATCTGGGCGAAGTTATCGAGTCTGCGCGCCTTGAAAACAATGGCGGTGCCTGGCGCCGCAAAGTCAATCGCGTTGTCGACTAACTTGTCTAGCGCTTGAGCAATATAGTCAGGCGCAATTTCAACTAATAGAGGGCGAGAATAAACCACAATTTCAAAACTTTGTTCAGGATTTGAAAAATTATACCCGTCGACATAGCTTTCTATTAATTCTATTAAGTCTACGAGTTCACGAGTCTCGGACTGCATCGCCTGTTCTAAGTTAGCCGCTTCGGTAAGATTACGAAGGATACTGCCTATGCGATTAACACCGTTTTTAGCTCGTTCCATATACTTACTATTGGCCGACTCGGGAATCTCTTCGGACAAATTATGCAACGACGAGTTAACCACATTTAGCGGGTTACTCACTTCATGCGCGAGAGTATCTGGCAAGCCTCTTAGATAGTTGGTGTATTGAGATAAACGTTCTAACATATTGCTAACCGAGCGAGATAAATCGCCGATTTCATCGCCTGACTTAGCTTCGGCAAGAAGCTTTTGGCTAACAATTCGGCCATCTCTATCAATCGCTGTTTCGGTCGCATTTCGCAGTCGACGTATTCGCAGAGTCAAGCGTGATGCGAATAATAGCAGTGCGGTTGCCACCGTAACTAATACCAGCAGTGTGACGCTGATGACATTCTCTAGAGTATCCTTTTGTTGACCTAAAACCTGATTAGTACTTTGCTCGACCACCACTACACCGGGAATCTCGTCGCCTAAGTAATTCGGGTGAGCGGACATTAGAATTACACCGCTCTGATCGAGTGAGGGCTGTCGGCCAGTGCTGATTTCGCCGGCCAGTGCGCGCTCGATAATCGCATCATTTAGTTGCTGAACACTCGCGTTTAGATCTTTA
>JAWUZB010000107.1:0-22160 GCA_034110505.1 Gammaproteobacteria bacterium | reverse complement strand
GGTCGAACAACTGTTTTCGAAAGCTAAATTCCGAGATTCTATCGGCCTATTCGAGGGTGCAAATTATCAGCCGGAGGGAACTTATCGTTCGCAACAGAATTGTATGATGTTCACCCGTAGCAACCACTTTTGTAAAGTCTGTGCAAATGCGATTGAGCAGGTCATCGACGAATATACTCAAGCTGCTTCTGATACCGAAAACCCAATTAAGTAATCACGTCAATCTGCAGATCGATCGACAGAAATCTAATATTCTATAAAACAAAAAAAGCCCGAGCAATGCTCAGGCTTTTTTAATTCTTTTGGGTACTAAAGTGTTATTAGCTTAATTTAGACTTAATAACACCGCTGACTTTGCCCATGTCAGCTTTGCCTTGTAGCTGGCCTTTCAATACGCCCATTACTTTGCCCATATCCTTCATAGACTCGGCACCAGTTGTAGCGATAGCGGCGGCTACTGCAGAAGCGATTTCATCATCACCAAGCTGTGCAGGTAGATAGCCTTTTAGATTATCTACATGAACTTGCTCTTTGTCAGCGAGATCACTGCGATCACCGGCGGTGAATTGAGTTATGGCGTCTTGCGATTGTTTAATCTGCTTTTGCAGAATCGCTAACACTTGCTCGTCATCAATGTCGGTTTGCTCGTCGACTTCCTTGCGTTGAATCGCTGCACGTAACATGCGAATAGATTCGAGCAAGGGTGCGTCTTTAGCACGCATCGCATCCTTCATGTCTGCAAAGATTTGATCTTTAAGCGACATAGTTAGCTTCCTTAATTTAAGCTTAAAAAATGCTTAATAAAGACGCGTAGTACGGATACGTCCACGAGATGCGCGCTTCATTTCACGCTTAGTGGCAGCAGCGCCTTTGCGCTTGCGTACTGACGTTGGCTTTTCATAGAATTCGCGGCGACGCATTTCAGTGAAAATACCGGCTTTTTCGCACGAGCGGCGAAAGCGACGAAGGATGACGTCAAATGGTTCGTCGTTTTTAACTTTTACTTGTGGCATATCTGTCTATTTGTTTATAAAAATTCTTTTACGAATGAAGGTTTACTCATTCAGGACGCGCGATTCTAGCCGTTTAGAGTGCCTTTGTATATACTTATGCACATATTTTAGTCAATTCAGGTCGCTGGCTTAGACATTATGCGAAACCCTAGGCTTTATCGATTATTATTGACTGGCCAACTCGGCCATCAAAACATACATTATTTGCTCTACACAGAGCGGCATTCATATGAAAAAAGCAGTTCCCAACCGTGTTTTAGGTATCGAAACCTCGTGTGATGATACTGGCGTGGCAATTTTCGATAGTGAGCAAGGCCTACTTGCCCACGCTCTCTACTCTCAAATCGAAACACATCGAGAATACGGCGGTGTCGTTCCAGAACTGGCGGCACGAGATCATATTCGTAAAGTCATTCCATTAGTAGAAGCGGTACTGGAACAAGCGGCTTGTGATCGAGAAACTATTACTGGCGTGGCCTACACCAGTGGCCCGGGTTTGGCAGGAGCCTTGCTGGCGGGCAGTGCGGTAGCCAAGGGTCTTGCGTTTTCTTGGGGCGTACCCGCTGTTGGAGTTCATCATATGGAGGGGCATATGTTAGCCCCAATGCTAGAAGACAATCCGCCAGACTTCCCTTTCGTAGCGTTACTAGTCTCAGGTGGTCATACATTATTGGCTGAGGTTAAGGGTATTGGCGAGTACCGTATCTTAGGCCAAACGGTTGATGATGCGGTTGGTGAAGCATTTGATAAAACAGCTAAGATTCTGGGCTTAGCGTACCCTGGAGGCCCAGCTATCGCTAAGGCCGCAGAGCGGGGTAATCCGACTCGCTTTAAGTTTCCTCGCCCAATGATTGATCGGCCCGGCATGGACTTTAGCTACAGCGGCTTAAAGACATTTGCGCTCAATACCGTTGAAAGGGAATTTCTCGATGAGCAAACTATTTTTGACATTGCTTATGCATTTCAAGATGCCGCGGTAGATACATTGATGATCAAGTGTAAGCGCGCCTTGTTACACACCAAGGCAAAGCGTCTGGTCGTCGCCGGCGGTGTTGGCGCCAATATACGCTTACGCGAGCAACTTAAAATAATGACCGACAAACTTGGCTGCGAGTTGTTTTACCCGCGCATCTCTTTTTGCACAGACAACGGTGCGATGATCGCTTACGCTGGTTCGAAGCGTCTACATCAAGCTAGCCCCGACTTAAGCTTTCAAGTTAAACCTCGTTGGTCTTTAGAAGAGCTCCTTCCTATATAAGCACCTTTAAAGTCTTGTTATTTATTTAGTCAAGCTAGGGTAAAACGGCCGAGTATTGAATGGTGAATGTCACCTAGTCTAATTGTATTAGTCCATATGGATTACAGACTTGGCGACGCTCATGGTCTAGTGTTAACTCTGCAGCATGCGAGATTTTATTTCGTTAGACTCACTCTAGGCACCAAGGAAGTATGAATAAAAACATGAAACTAAACGATGTAAGCAAGGACATTTTGATCTCACTAGTAGTGATCGCTTGTGTGCTTGCCATCGCCATTGTAGCAGTTCCCTCTTAGCTGCTGAATCGGCTCCTTATATAGTTCCTGTACTAACTAAGATGAAAGAGATAGCTAAATAACAGTGGCTCTCAACGCGCTGCCGTAGACTAAATCTAGCTGGAATAAAAATCCCCGAGAGACTGCTTACCGATAGCAAACTAGGGCCGACGGCTGAGCAATCAGGCATTTTTTCTTAAATAGGCTTTTTGCCAATTTTTCCTTCTGTTCCACTCTTTAGGCGTTCAATGTTTTCTCGGTGACGTTGAAAGGTAAACGCTACTATCCAAAAAATTGCACCGATCAACTGCAGTTGGTGCTCTTGATTAAAGATCGCAAAACTGGCGACACCTGTAATCGAGGTGGCCATTAAAGAGGCCAGCGATGAGTAACGCGTAATCGCGGCAACCAACACCCATGTAATCGCGAACACGACAACCAGCTTCCAGCTCAGTGCGATAAATATACCAATCGCAGTAGCAACGCCCTTGCCACCTTTAAAGCCAAAAAAAATCGGGTATAGGTGCCCCATAAACGCAGCAATAGCAACCATCGCCAAAACGCCACTGCTGACCTCAGCATACTGGGCAAGCACCACCGGTATTACCCCTTTAAGCACATCACCTATAAGTGTAATCGCGGCGGCAAATTTATTGCCAGAACGCAATACGTTAGTTGCCCCAGGGTTGCTACTACCAGTTTCTCGAGGATCACCTAGGCCGAATAGTTTTGAGACAATTACAGCACTCGATATTGATCCAAACAAATAGCCTAAAATCGGCCAAGCAAAAGAAGGTATTTCAAACATAGTGTTCTATCGCCTATATGACGCCTTTTTTAAGAATCGCAATTGTACTGTGTTAGGGTTTATCGGCGTTAATAAAATTAGGTAAAAATCAACTTTTAGAAGAGTAACTCTAATTGCGAGAAAAAAAGCGATGCGAAAAATTATTGAGGGCAGTGAAAAACTCACAAAAAATCATCTTCGCTTGAAATAACGATGTCGTATTCTTGCCTACACCCGTTTTAGATGCTCTATCGATTGGCCACCGTTATTGTAAATAGCTTAAAATATTACGACCGTTAACTAGTCTCATAGTTAGTATAGTAGCGCTCAATTTTAGAGGGTTTGATATATTGCCTAGAGCGGCCGTAGATTTTCATCAAAAAATAGTTACTTTTCATTTTAAATAGTTTGGAGCATTTATGAGCAGCGTAGGCCTATCTTGGAATAAAAATAGATTTAAGTTACAACATTCAGAGGTGCCAATGAAGGCGGTGGTGACTCTAGCGAATGGTGGCTATGAAATGCTAAGTTATCAAGATGTACCAATTCCAAAGCCGAACGTCGATGAGGTATTAGTTCAAGTGCTGGCCGCGGGTGTCAACAATACCGAAATAAACACCCGCTTGGGCTGGTACTCTTCAAAAGTGACTCAGGGAACCGAGGAACTTCACCAAAATGGTGATAAAAAAGAAGGCGCGGCCGACGAGTTTGATGGGGGCTGGAATGAAGAAACCCCTTTTCCTTTTATTCAAGGAACGGATTGTTGTGGTCGAATCGTTGCTGTTGGCTCGAATGTAGATAGCAGTCGCATCAACCAGAGAGTGTTGATACGTTGCTGTATTAGAAACCTAGGTTGGGATTCACCTGAAAATATTTGGATGGCTTCCGACTTTGACGGCGCCTTTGCTCAGTTTGTTAAAATACCTGCGTCCGAAGTCTTTGCCGTCGATTGTAATTGGAGTGATGCTGAATTGGGCACAATTCCATGTGCTTATGGGACCTCTGAAAACATGCTTCATCGCGCAAATGTCAGCTCTGGCGATCACGTTTTAGTCGCAGGCGCATCCGGTGGCGTAGGCTCCGCCGTGGTCCAACTGGCTAAGCGCCGTGGTGCTATCGTTACCGCTATCGTAGGTAACGATAAAATTAAAGAGGCCTCGATATTGGGCGCCGACCGCATCATCGCACGTGGCGATGACTTAGTTGAGGCCCTGGGTAAAAAATCAATCGACGTGGTAATAGATAATGTCGCAGGTGAATCATTTGGGCAAATGATTGACGTGTTGAAGCGCGGTGGACGCTATGCCTCATCGGGTGCCATCGCTGGGCCAATAGTCAGTTTGGATATGCGTGAGCTCTACTTAAAAGACCTAACATTGATCGGCTGTACTGGATGGGATGAGCCGGTATTTCCAAACTTAATTGGTTATATAGAACGCAATGAAATTAAACCTCTATTGGCGAAAACATTTGCCCTAGAAGAGATAGTTCAAGCGCAACAAGAATTCACCAATAAAAAACACGTTGGTAAATTCGTACTGTTACCGCCGGCAATGACTGAAGAGCAGAGTCAGCTATTAGGGTTTAAAGAAAGTTAGCTATGACGTCTGCAAAAAAAACACGCCAGGCTTCATCTATTTGGCGACGGTTATATAACATTAAACATGATGACCCTAGCCTGAATGCCGAAACTTGGGTAACGCTTCAGCCATGCAAGACGGTCAATTTTTTCGGTCGAAAAATTCTAATCACTCAACCCAGCTCTACGTTTTTGGTCTATTTTTTAGGCGTGCTAACCTCATTGCTAGGGGCGTATTTTGTCGCAACCCATGACAACCAAGTATCACGAATGATGTGGGGAGTGTCACTAATTCTATGGGGCTTAGGCGCTTTAATAGCCGGTACAAGTTACCAAGCCTTTGCTTACCAACTTAAATGCGCGGCTCGTGCGGAGGTTGTTTGGACCAGTTGGTGGGAGGTTGTTTACCTTGTATTTCAGCAGGTTAGCGTGTCGGTGATGTTAGTGGCCGTGGCTTATTCCAGCTTAACTGAACAGGGGCAGATGGTGTCGATTGTAGTCGCTTCATTGGTATCGGCTATCTATGTAATAGTGGTGTGTTGGGGCGCATTTACTCCGATTAAGTCGCTAATTACGTTTGAGCTTATGGTGCATTTCTGCACGCCCTTTATAGTTTTCTTTATCGGATTAAATACTTGGCGTTATTGGCAGTTCGGTAATCAACTTGACTTAGCCTTACTCGGGACATGGTTCGGCTTGGTACTAACGATGGTTCTTTTTAATAAATATACTGCTTTAGGTCTGACCAACAAACTCTGGAAAAAAGGTAAGTGGTTTTCGGAAAATGATGTGCTACATGTGGCACTTATTCTGTGGATAATTTACATCGCCTTAGTTGTCGAGCCGCTGGTTAAAGATATCAGCGTTTGACCAAGGCAATTAATCGGCTCGAGGCCTGCATGTTAACAATAACTAGGATTATTTAAAAATGGACATCATTTATCTACACGGCTTGAAATGCGAATGCACCATTGGTGTTTGGGAGTGGGAAAAAGCCATCACACAAACCCTAGTGCTCGACATCGAATTGGCAATCGATGCGGCTAAAGCGGCTAAAAATGACGACTTAAATGATGCGCTAGACTATCAAGCGATTACTCAAAGAGTGCAAGCTTATGCCAAGGACAATGCCTTCGAGCTTATCGAAACATTAGTCGAGCGTATTGCCGCTTTAATTTTGACTGACTTTAATACCGCTTGGGTACGAATCAAGCTCGACAAAGGGCAGGCGGTAAAAGGGGTAAAGAACGTTGGCGTGATCATTGAACGAGGTCAGCGTTGAGTGCCAATAACTGAGTTGATAATCAGCCAGATCACCTAACGCTAGCTTACATAATCACCGAACGACCGCCATCAACGGCGATAATTTGTCCAGTAATATAGTCGCCTTCATCTATTAGAAAACGAACCAAGTTCGCTATATCTTCAGGCCGGCCCATGCGCCCCATTGGTATTTTTTCTAGAATCTCCTGTTGATCAGCCATGCCGCTGTCGTCTTCCGGCCACAAGATCGCACCTGGAGAAACGCCGTTGACCCGAATGTCAGGCGCTAAATCCCGCGCTAATGACATAGTAAGCATTTCTAAGCCGGCTTTTGCGGAACAATAAATTGGGTGATTGGCCATCGGCTTGCGCGCATGAATATCAACGATGTTAATGATCACGCCATTGTTTTCACGTAGGTAGGGTACGCACGCTTTAACCAAAAATGCGGGCGCTTTGAGATTACTACCAACTAAATCATTCCAGAAATCTTCTTGCAGTAACTCGATCGGCGTTGGGTAGAAAGTCGATGCATTGTTTATTAGTACATCGATGCCACCAAAAGCCTCGGCCGCTGCGGTCACCAGTTTTGGAATTGATGCGGTATCTAATAATTCGCCTTGAAGTGCAACCGCGCTGGCTTCACGCTGCTTATTGAGTTGGGCAACCAGTTCTGAGGCGAGACCCGCCGACGAACGGTAATGCACTACAATATTGTGACCGGCTTGGTGCAGAGTAATTGCCATTTGCCGGCCGATACGTTTGGCGCCACCGGTAATTAAAATGGTTTTCGTTTGTTGGCTCATAATGTCGTGCAAATAAATGACTAAAAACTTACTATAACCGATTAATGTAAGCACCTAAACTGACTCTTATCACCTCATTTTCGATATGGATATTTTTCAAGCGATTGTCTTAGCTATTATTCAAGGCATTACAGAGTTTCTTCCGATATCTAGCTCTGCCCATCTGATTCTAGTGCCAAAACTATTCGGTTGGACTGACCAAGGTTTGGCCTTTGACGTCGCCGTGCATGTCGGTACATTGCTTGCGGTTGTGGTTTTTTTAAAGAAAGAAATTAAACAAATAGCGCCGGCATGGTTTGCTGGTTGGCGTGGGTTTGACTGGGATGTGCATGGTAAATTAGGTTGGTTAGTGGTATTTGCAACTATCCCAGTGGGGCTTGTCGGTCTTTTATTTGGCGATTTTATCGAAGCTAACTTACGCGCGGCGTGGGTAATTGCGACAAGCACTCTGGTTTTTGGCTTGCTGCTCGGTTGGGCTGACCGCAAAGGTGATCAAAACAGTGCGCCGGTCGAATCGTTAAGTTGGAAGCAAACATTCTTAGTCGGGATAGCGCAAGCGTTTGCCTTGATACCCGGAACTTCACGCTCGGGAGTGACCATGACAGCCATGCTAGCATTGGGTTTTAGTCGAGTTGCCGCCGCTAGATTTTCATTTTTGCTGGCGGTACCGGTAATTGCTTTATCTGGCTTACTCAAGGGTGCCGAACTAGCGGTTAGTGATCAGGCGGTAGATTGGGGTGTTTTATTACTCGGTGCTACGCTGTCAGCGATCGTTGCATTTGCGTGCATGCATTGGTTTATGCGTTTTGTCGAGCGCGTCGGTATGATGCCGTTTGTGATCTATCGAATTTTATTGTCGATCGTGATTGTATCGGTTTTAGTCTAAGAAACTAACCATACTAGCCACTTACACGTTAAGTAGTTGTTGCTTTTTTAGCACGTAGCTTTCACTGATTTGAGCCAATTTAGCCTTATAGATCAGGCCAATTAGATTTATAATACGTGACCACAAAGACACTTTTTTACCCATGATAAATTCAGATATCCGTCAACGCTTTGTATTCGACGAGCTCGACGCTCGCGGCTGTATCGTCCGCTTAAGCGAAACATGTGAGGCTATTCAGGCAACGCATCATTACCCTGCCAACCTCGCGGCCTTACTCAACGAATTCGCTCTTGCAGCGACACTATTGCGCGACAGTGTGAAAATTAATGGCAGCTTGACCATTCAGTTACGCACCAGCGGCCCGATTAAGTTAATCATGGCTGATTGCATGTCTGATCGTCGAGTGAGGGCTATTTCTGAGTACGATTCAGAGAAATTACCTGCCAACGATCGTATCGCGTTAGATACCTTAGGCAATGGCGCTACCTTGGCGATTACTATTACGCCTGATGACGGTGAGCGCTACCAGAGTATTGTGCCAATTGAGCATGCTAGTTTGGGCGAATG
Organism: Gammaproteobacteria bacterium; assembly: GCA_034110505.1. GTDB lineage: Bacteria > Pseudomonadota > Gammaproteobacteria > Arenicellales > Arenicellaceae > Arenicella. The sequence goes on along the minus strand of JAWUZB010000107.1, from coordinate 13,726 downwards.
CCTAGAGGATTACTTTCGACGCTCAGAGCAATTGCCGAGTTTATTTAGATTGCTTTCTGATCCTCAACAAGCGGTCGGTATTTCGATACATGCGTTACCGCAAGATAAAGTTAACGACAAAGCGGCCGCTGAGGAGCACTTTACACGGATCAAGACGTTTCTTAATACCTTGAATGCCGAAGAGGCCTTTAGCTTGCCAGCTGAGCAAATCTTAAGCCGCCTGTTTCACGACGAATCATGCCGTCTGTTCGAATCTCACGCGGTACAATTTGGTTGCATTTGTTCTTCCGAAAAGTCGCTTGATGCGGTAAAGAGCCTCGGTAAAGAGGACATACAAAAATTGATTAGTGAACAGCAAGAGCAAGGTAACCCGAGTTTAATTGTCGATTGCCACTTCTGTTTTCAACGATACCAATTCAGCTTTGAACAAATAAACGGGTTATTCGAATGAGCCTTTCACTTAAAGACCAATTATTAAAAGCTGGTTTAGCTAAAAAAACCGCGGCTAAACCAGCTAAGAAGAAAAAGCAGCCACAGGTTGCTAAGAAGAATCGCAACAAGCCCAGCGAGACACAATTGCGCACCCAGCGTGCAATGCTGGATAAGGCTAAGAAGGATAAGCGTCTAAATGAGCAGCGCCAAGCGGAAGCGGCGGCTAAAGCTAAATCGGCGCAAATCAAACAGTTGGTTGACAGCGCTAAACTTGATCGCAAAGATGGTGAAACCTCCTACAGTTTTACCTTACAGAAAAAAGTTAAGAAGATTTATGTTACTGAAGAGCAACAGAAACAACTTTCACGCGACCAAATTGTGATTATATCGATGGGCAACGAGGCGTTTGAGCTGGTACCAAAAGGTGCCGCTGAAAAAATCGCTGAGCGTGATGCTAAAGTGGTGGTGACAAATACTAATACTGAAGCAGTAGCGCCCGATCAAGACGACCCATATGCCGACTATAAAATTCCAGATGACCTTACTTGGTAAATCCTGAATGGATAATGCTCTACAAAACGTACAAATTTGGCTTAATCAGAGTCTGCCTATTTATTGGCTAGTTGCTGTGATTTTTATTAACCTTATAGCTCTGCTGCTCGTTAACGCTAAAAGCAAAAAACGAATAACGGAGCTGGATACTCAGCGTCAAGTGTTGGAGATAAGTAAAGCGACTAATGAGCAGAAAATCGAAGTGGTCGGCAGCAACAACTTAGCCCTCAGCCAAAAGGTGGATAGTAATAGCGCATTAATTGCACAACTTATGGCTGACAAAGCCGAGTTAAAAAGCGGGCGTGATGAGAAAGCACAGCAACTTAGTGCCAATGAGAATGAACGTCTTGGCCTACGTGAGATGGTTGATAACAGCAATCGCAAAGTCAGTCGTCTGGAAGCTGATGTGCGTGAACAGAACGCCAAGCTAAGTTCTGAGAAAGAAAAACTAACAGAGCTTAAAGCGCAATTTGAAATTCAAAAAGGACAACTTAAAACTGAGTTCAAAGTAGTTTCAGAAGAGATCATCAAAGAACGCCAAGCAATGCTCGCAAAGCAGAATAATGAAGGTATGAGCGCCCTATTAAAGCCACTGCAAGATCAGATAGAAGGCTTCCAAAAGCGCGTCAATGAAGTTCATGACGAATCGGTCAAAGGCAATACAAATCTTAAAACCGAAATCGAAAATGTTATGAAAATGGGCATTAAGATGCGCGATGAAGCTAGCAGCCTTACTACCGCACTCAAAGGTGATTCACAACAACGTGGTGCTTGGGGCGAAGCGCAACTCGAACGTACACTGGAAATGAGTGGTCTGATTGAATACGATCATTACGAGAAACAAAGCTCATTTACTGACCAAGACGGTAAGCGCAAACAAACCGATTACCTGATTAAGCTGCCGGCCGAAAAATGTATTATTATCGATAGCAAGGTTTCTTTAAATGCCTATGAGCGAGCATGTTCAGCCGCCGGAGCCGACCAGCAAGCGATTGCGATGAAGGCTCATGTTGCCGCAGTGCGTGCTCACATTAATGATCTTGAGGCAAAAGAATATACAAACCTAAGCGCGCTCCCAAGCCCCGATTTCATCTTGATGATTATGCCGGTAGAGCCCGCCTACATCGAGGCCATGAAGCAAGATGCTGAGTTGTTTGGTTTTGGTTATAGTAAAAATATTATCTTGGTGTCACACACAACCTTGATACCGATATTACGGACCGTAGCTAATCTGTGGATGCTTGATCGAAGTAATAAAGAAGCGCGTCAAATTGGCGAGAAAGCGAATGATATTTTTAATTCGGTGGTGCTTGTATCCGAGCGCTTGAGTAAGCTCGGCAAAACACTTAATACCGCCAGTACGCACTTTAACGATACAGTTACCTCGTTGTCGGGTATGCAGAACAAGGTGAGTCGATTTAATACTCTTTCGAATAAAGCCAATAAGTCGATGCCTGAACTAGAGCCAAAAGTTATTCAATTCGATACTAGCAAGCTAGATGCTATTGCTTTGCCTGATGACAGTGCTGATTCTGAGCCCGAACCAGAGTCGTAACGAGGTTAATCTTTACGATTTCAGGCCGTTCTATAAAGCGTCATTTGCCGATACGGTTTGCACGTTAGCGGTCGAGGCCGCCGATGCAGAGATACTTGATTTCTAAGTAATCTTCTAAGCCATACTTTGATCCTTCACGGCCCATACCGGATTGTTTGACACCACCAAATGGCGCCATTTCATTTGAAATAATACCTTCGTTAATGCCTACCATGCCGTACTCGAGCGCTTCCGAGACTCGCCATACTCGGCCTATATCGCGAGTGTAAATATAAGACGCTAGACCAACCTCAGTATCATTGGCGAGTGCAATCACTTGCTCTTCTGTATCGAATTCAATTAGCGGTGCTACTGGGCCAAAGATTTCTTCTGTAGCGATGATCATATCTGGCATAACATTAGTTAGAACTGTTGGCTGAAAAAAACGCTCGCCTAAATCATCAACATGACCGCCAACTAAGACCTTGGCGCCTTGGCTGATAGCATCATTAACTAAGCCAGAAACCGACTCAATAGCCTCGTCATTGATCAAGGGTCCAATGTTGACACCTGCTTGGCTGCCGTCACCGACGGATAATTTCGTTACCTCGGCGGCTAATTTTTCGGCAAATTCTTTATACACCGCGCTTTGTACAAATACGCGATTGGTACAGACACAGGTTTGACCGGCGTTGCGGAATTTTGAGACTAAGGCACCTTGAACCGCATCATCGATATTGGCATCGTCAAAGACGATGAACGGGGCGTTACCGCCGAGTTCCATTGATGTCTTCTTTACGGTGGAAGCGCATTGAGCCAGTAATATTTTACCGACTTCGGTGGAACCCGTGAATGAGAACTTAGCGATGCGTGGGTCGCCGGTCAGCACCTCGCCGATTGGACGCGAGGAGTTGCTTACGATCACATTGAAGATACCTGCAGGAATTCCAGCTTGCTGCGCTAGTTCAGCTAGGGCCAAGGCCGATAGCGGTGTTTCTTGGGCGGCTTTGACGATGAACGCACAGCCGGCGGCTAAGGCTGGAGCGGCTTTACGTGTGATCATTGCATTGGGGAAATTCCAAGGCGTAATAGCGGACACAACGCCAACACCTTGCTTAATCACTACAACTCTGGAGTTTGCGGCGGCGCCTGGAATTGTATCACCGTAGATGCGCTTACCTTCTTCGGCAAACCATTCAATATAGTTGGCCCCATAGGCGATTTCACCGGCGGCTTCGGCTAGCGGTTTGCCTTGTTCGGCGGTAAGAATTGCGGCCAAATCATCCTGGCTTTGCATAATTAGTTCGAACCAGCGACGCAATATAGCCGAGCGTTGCTTAGCTGTTTTAGCTCGCCACTCGGGCATCGCCGCAACCGCCGCGTCGACGGCTAAGGTGGCATCATTCTTGTCAGCGCCTTGCAGGGTACAGATTACCTCACCGTTGGCCGGGTTGCGAACATTAAAACTATCGCCATTACCTGAATGCCATTGGCCGTTAATATAACTACTGTTTTTGATTAGTTGAGGATTTAATGTGTTCATAATTCGGTGCCTTAAGTAGTAATTAGAAACGCTTAGTAGGTAGAAACAGCTAGTCGTTACCAGGAATTTTAAAGGGTCGCTTGTTGTTAGTCTATATCTAGAGCATCGGCGCTGCTACTGGCCCTTACAGTATTCCTTACTGAGTCGTTTTAGTGATTCGGTATACAGCGAATGTTTAGAGACCTCAGCATAACTCGACGAACGAATAAAAATGCCTGTAATGCCTCCACTTTTTGTTGAAAAACTTTCCAATAGCTAGCTATTAGACGCGTTTTCCGCCTCAATTGGTTACATTCCAAGCTATTTTTATTTCGTCCCTGAGTTATGCTGAGGTCTGGTTTAATTATTTTCCATATCTTACGATTAAATCCCATGCCCAAATGCGCCGCGTTTATTTGGATGTTTTGAACCTTTGGGCTGAGCGAGTCGAGTGCCGCATGGCTGGCGACGATACCATCGGTGTTACTGTAAATTGAGGTTATTGGTTGGCTAATGGGGTTACTGTTACGATTTTCGATCGCTTCCTCAATCCAATCTAAATTATACTTTCTGGCTTTAAATAAAGCTGCCGCTGCGCTGTATTTTGGTCCGCCAATAACGGGAGCGCCAAAGGTTATGATTTGGGCAATTTGTTGAGGCAGTTCACGGGCACACTCTCTGGCGGTATAGCCACTTAGGCTGCAACCAATGATAACTACCGGTGAGCCTAGCTCTTGTGAGCGTTGCTTAAAGCGGGCAATGGCTTTTTCGCATAACATCGGCACTCCACCCTCACCTTTATAGGTTTCAGATGTGTAACCTTCAGGGTAATTAAACTCCCAAATTGGTGAGAGGTCTTCAAGCGTATGCTTTATATCTGCGCCGGCGAGGTTGGTGCCTAGACCCCACCCTTCAGTACTGTATCCTAAGTTGCGCAAATAATATTCGAGTGCCTTCAAATATCGTTCATCGGAGCCAAAACCGGGAAACATAATAATTGGCAATGCGCCCTGGTTAGCCTTTTCTGAGAACTTGCTGCTGAGTAAAGATAATGGCACCGAGGCCCGCCCTGGCTTCAAAAAATAATGAGGCAAGCGATGGAGGTTTCTTGTTGGTAGCTTTTTTATCGATCATTTAACGAGACCTTTTCGCACAGTTCTTAAAGGCCTCAAAAAGGACTTTGTCTGTTCAAATTAGGTCTACTTAACCGCCAATACTCGATCAATTTCGCTAACAATTTCGTCACTCATTGGCCCCGTTGCTGAAGCAAAATGCGCAACCGTTTTACCATCCGCTGAAACTAAGTATTTGGTAAAATTCCACCCTGGCTGTTGACCCGTTTGCTGGCTTAGCATTTTAAATACTTTATTAGCCTTTTCGCCACGCACTGAACTTGGCTCCAGCATTGTAAAGGTAACTCCATAGTTGACGTAGCAGACGTCAGCGACCTTCGCACTATCACTGTGTTCTTGCTTGAAATCGTTGGATGGAAAACCAATGATCGCGAGTTTGTCGCCATAGGTTTGATGTAGTGTCTCTAAATCTTTGAACTGCGGCGTAAAACCACATTGACTGGCGGTGTTTACAACCAACAACGCTTTACCCGAAAACTGCTGGCAAAATTCTATTTTTTCATCAGAACGTAGCTTTGTGGCGCTAAAATTAAGCAGCTCATGACACTCGGAGGTTGCCATAGCCGGCATGTTTAGAATCGAAAATGTGGTCAGTGCCAAAAAGGAAAGTATAGCTTTCATGGTTTCTTGCATAAATAAATTATAATGAGCCTACGCTATCATTGTTGCGTTAGCGTTATGTAGATTTTACCGTAGAGGCAGATTTAAAATCTGCTATTAACCCTTAGAATGATGTAAGTGAGATCCGATGACTAAGCTTCAAAAAACTGAACTCTCAGAAGGCGACATCTCACGCGTTATCGAGATGGCTTGGGAAGACCGCACGCCGTTCGAAGCGATTGAAACTAATTACGCCTTATCTGAGCCGCAGGTGATTAAGTTGATGCGTAAAGAAATGAAAGCTAGCTCATTCAAAATGTGGCGGCAGCGAGTTACCAGCCGTAAAACAAAACATTTATCTAAGCGCACGTTTAAAGTCGGCCGAGCACATTGCCCCACACAATATAAACCTAGCTAGCATTTCCTCAGATAACGGCTAGTTTAAGTCGCCAATAGCTCCTCTGTCTCGGGTTCTGGCTTGTGTTCTGATGCGAGCACAAGGTATACCGCAGGTAACACGACCAAGGTAAAAAATGTACCAACCAGCATGCCAGCGACCAAAATAATACCAATGCTATTGCGTGCTTCAGCACCTGCGCCTGAGACCAGAACAAGTGGAAAGTGACCAAGAACGGTTGCCCCGGTAGTCATTAAAACAGGCCGCAAGCGGGTTTCGGCAGACTGTTTGATCGCGGTTAGTTTGTCAAAGCCTTGTTTTTGCAGTTGGTTGGCAAACTCGACGATTAAAATGCCATTTTTAGCAATCAGCCCTACCAGCGTAATGAAGCCGACCTGTGAATAAATATTAATCGTTGTAAAATCTAGAAATGCAAATAGCATAGCGCCTGACAACGCTAATGGTACCGACCCCAGTAGTACTACTAAGGGGTCTCGGAAACTATTGAATTGAACCGCCAGAACTAAAAATACAAACACTAAGGCAATCACCAGTACACCCTCTAGAGTGTTGCCCTCAAGTCTGATTTGGCGAGATTCGCCGGCGTAGTCAATGTCATAACTGGCGGGCAATATTTTTGCCGCCGCCTGCTCTAATGCGGCCAACCCCTGTTCTTTAGTAGTGCCGGGTATCACTTCGCCAAAAATCCGAAAGGCATTTTTTTGTGCGAACTTCGATAACGCTCTGGGCGCTGTTTCAATGTCTAATGTGGCGATACTGCTGAGTGAAATTAATGCTCCTGATGGCGTTCTTATTTGCAGATTAAGAATATCGTCAGGATTCAGTTTTTGTTGACCTTCGAGCATCGGTATTACTCGGTAAGCTCGGCCCTGATGGTCGTATCGATTAACGAAATTACCAGAAAGATAGGTGCCAAGTTGACGGCTAACCCCGGCTAGATCCATACCAAGATCAGCAATCAGTTTGCGGTCCAGCTGTAACCTCGCTTGTGGCAGATCAATTTTTAAGTCGGTATCTGCGAATAAAAACTTATTACTTGTGAGTGCGGCATTAACCATTTGCTCAGCATAAGTCTTCATTTCTTCAAATGAGTCGGTGCTTAGTACCACCAACTCTACCGAAAAATTACCAGATGTCGGAAGCGCCGACTCTAAAACGGGGAATGCTTTCAATCCTGGAATTTGAGAAAGTGAACCAAAGGCTTGCCAGAACATCTGTTGCACGCTTTCATCCCGTTCATCTAAAGGCACAAAGTCTGTGCCGCCAAAAGCCCCGGTAGGCGTCACTATTTGCCACATATATCTAGCGCCATCAAGTTGCTTCATAGTCTCTACCACTTGGTCCATGTGGTGGGTTGTGTATTCCAGTGAGGCGTCGGGCGGCGACTCTACAATTATATTAATACTGGATTGGTCTTCGGTTGGCGCAAGCTCCTTTAGTGAGAAAAGGTAGAACGGTACGGTTAGTAATGCAAAGAAAATAGCGATGCACAATACCTGGCTTTTGTAGTCTATGGCTCGATCAAGTACTTTGCTGTAATGCTGTTGAAGATTGGCAAAAATAGCATTGACCTTGAGAGTAAAGCGACCCTCTTCGCCGCCTTCGGGGCAAGCGTAAGCACTCATGATTGGTGATAGAGTGACGGCGACAAAGCCAGATATTAAAACCGCTATTGCTAAGGTGAACGCGAACTCCTTGAACAACGCGCCGGTTAAACCGGAGAGTAGGCCAATAGGCGCATAAACGGCGGCTAAGGTAATTGTCATACTTACTATTGGGGCAAATAGTTGGCGCGAACTGGTGAGTGCCGCTTGCAGCCGAGTCATACCGCTGCGCATGTGCCGCGCTACGTTTTCGACGACTACAATGGCATCATCCACCACCAATCCAACCGACAAAACTATCGCTAGTACAGTCAGCAAGTTGAGCGTAAAGCCCATTAGTGTCATCGCTGCAATCGCTCCGAGTAGCGAGATTGGTATCGTAATTAGCGGTACCAGAGCGGTTCTTAAAGAGCCCATCATCAACAACACAACTAAGCCGACTAGCAGTATTGTTTCGATAAGCGTAATAAAAATTTCTTTGAGCGCGCTGCGCATATACAAAGTGCCATCGTATCCATCGGTAATACTTAAACCTGTTGGCAGTGTGGCGTTGATTTCTTCAAGCATGATATAGAGCTGATCACCAATTGCGATTTCATTGGCGCCAGGTAGTGGCCAGACAGAGATATATAACACCGTATCTTTATCAGTTCTGGCGGTTACTTGGCCTTCGGCCTCATCGATTGAGATGCTAGCAATGTCACGCAAATAAACCTGCATACCATTGCTTTGTTTGACCACTAATTGCTCGAAATCGGCTACTGAGCTAAGCGAGGTGTCGGTTAATAAACCAATCTGTTGATATTGATTCTCAGCTTTGCCAACAGTGGCGATTAAATTATTTGCGCGCAGTGCCATCGAGACTTCCTCAGCAGACAAATCGTAGGCTGCGAGCTTTAGCGGGTCGATCCATATCCGCATCGCTGGTTGGCGGCTGCCTTCGAGTCCAATTCGTTGAACTCCCGGAATCGCGTTTAACGCAGGGGTAACGTTACGTGAAAGATAGTCAGTGGCTTCAAAGCGCGAAATTCCAGCGACCTCTTGGTCATAGTTAACGGTTAAGTAGAATATTGCGAATGGTCGGTCGGCGCGCACTACTTCGACCGAAGGATCCTGGGCACCTTCTGGCAATTCAAAGCGTATTTGATCTAGCCGTGACGATAGCTCAGCAAGTGCGCGGGTGCTGTCTTCATTAAGCTTTAACCAGACGGTGACAGAGCTGATTCCTGGTGTACTTCGCGAATCAACGTAGTCTACGCCCGGTACGGTCGCGGCCACTCGTTCAATCGGTTCGGTAATAAAACCTTTAACAGTTTCGGCCGACGCACCAATATAGGGTGTGGTGATTTGTAAGGACGCGCTGGATATACGTGGAAACTGTAATACAGGCAAATCGAAAGCAGCACGTAAGCCGATTAAAACAAGTGCCAGTGATAACACCACTGCCAGCACTGGGCGTTTTGAAAAAACGTCCATGATTGAGGCTTTATCGTTATTCACTGGTGCTTGCCTCAGTTTTTGTTGGTGCGTCGATTACCGCTGGTACCATATCCGAACCGGAGTCCATAGGGCCAAGTTGATTGCTATTCGGTTCTAGCACTTGGCTAGAAGCGGCTTCTTCTACTGGCAATTCGCTGGCGGGTGTTTCGACGTTGACGCCCAGATCGTCAACAGCGAGTAAAGCGTCTACTGCGAGCGGAGTATCGAGCGCGCTTTGTTGTTCAATGTGTTCAGTTTTTTGACTCGCAGCATCCTCCCCTGACAGCTTCACCCATAGACCTTCTCGTAGCTTATAGGCGCCAACGGTTGCGATAATCATGCCTTCGGCAAGATCGGCTTTCAAAACGGTTTGATAGCCTTCTTTGGCCAGTGCCGTGACTGACTTGCGCTGCGCTCGCCATTGCTGTGCCTGTTGCTCCAGCAAAAAAACATAGCTGCCAAAGCTATCAAAGCGTACAGCGGAACTGGGTAAGCGAATAATAGTCTGTTGCGGGCCAGTTGGCACTGACACCGAAACAAACGAACCTGGGGTAATGGCCTTGTCTTGGTTAGCTATTTCAGCCCGCACAGCTAAGCTGCGAGTGTCGCGCGAGAAGGCTGGCTCGACCACCGAAACTTTACCAATGAGTTGACCTTCAAAAAGCGCTGGAGCTTCGGCGACAATAGTTTGGCCTACCGCAACTTTGCCGTGTTGTTGAGGGAGGTTGAAATCAATCCATAACTCATCGGTAACGCCGACTAACCGAACGATAAGTGTGTCAGCCGCAATGTATTCACCAACTTCAAAATCATGCAAGCCACTAGTGCCATCAAACGGCGCGAGCATTGTTTTGTTGGAAATACTTTCGTTTATCGAAGCGGCCTGACCTCTAACCATGCCGAGTTGGCTACGTGCTTGGTCGATCAGCTGCTGACTTATGGCTTGCTTGTTTTTGATGCCTGACAAACGGTTGAAGTCTTTTTCGGCCAGTTCGATTTGCGGTTTTAGGGCGCTGAGTTGCGCCTGCTCTTCGGCAATATCGAGTTGTAATAGTAGTTCGTCTTGCCTAATAGATGCGCCTGATACGAAGCCGATTTTAGCGATAACCCCAGCTACCTCGTTGCGAAGCTCAACCTCGCGTGGGGCACGTACTTCCCCACTCACCTTAATTTGAGGCTGCCATGGGCTGTAAGCAATGCTCTGAAACTCGACCGTTTCGCTAGCCTCGGGAAAAGACTCGCCGAAGGCAATAGCCGCGCGGATTTGAAAAAATTTAACCAGTGCCAGTATCAAAAAAATACTAAGACAAATAGCTAAGACAGCTAACCAACGTTTTTTAAGCATGAAATTTGAACCACCATTCAGGGTTGCGTAAGGTACATTTTGGACTATTAGATGTCGCTACAAGGTGCTAAGTCTCGAGCCGCTAGCTCGGAAGAGATTGATATCGTCTATTTAGTGCGAGTTCAGTATTTTCAGAGCTGAATAAAATATCAATAAATAGCGTCTGATATTTTTCTTTTACACTACGCTAATATAAAGGTGTATAGCGTTGAATCTAGCGTGAATGTAAAACCTACATACTATGGTCACTGTATCTTTATACGACTATGTTACATTCTGACAATTAACACCTGCCTGTTATCGGCTACCTAGCCTAACAAATCGCTTAACCCTGCGTGCGGTAATAATACTATTATTATCTTGATCGGTTGACCGATAATTAACACTATTTTTGTGTAAGCCAAATCCTATGAAAACTTTAGTCTTCTTCATCACGCTTTGCGTCGTTGTGCTGTTGGCAAGCGGCGCTAATGCGCAACAAAATAATACCAAAGCAACCGGTGTATATGTCTCTGCCGTGACCCAGTCAGAGATGGTTGATCAAGTAGAGAGCCTCGGCAGTTTGCGTGCAAACGAAGCCGTGTCCTTAGCATCCACGGTCACCGAATTAGTCACAAAAGTAAATTTCGTTGATGGCCAGCGCGTTATCAAAGGAGACTTACTGGTTCAGCTGGACGTTTCTGAGGAGTTAGCGCAGCAGGCAGAAGAGCAGGCACGTTATCAGCGTGCTAAGCGACAAGTTGAACGATTTAAGCCGTTGATTGGGCGGGGAGCCGCTTCAGAAGCGTCATTAGATGACGCCAAAAGTGAAATGCAAGTTGCTGCGGCACGTCTTAACGCAATTAAATCGCGCATCGCACAACGTCAGGTATCAGCGCCTTTTGATGGCGTTGTTGGTTTGCGAAATATTAGTGTCGGGGCTTTAACTCAGCCAGGAATGTCGATTACAAACATCGACGACGATTCGATTATGCGCTTAGATTTTTCAGTGCCTGAAGTTTTCCTCGGCTCGCTTCAGAAGGGCAATAGGGTAACCGCGACCACCAGTGCCTTCCCTGGCCAACTATATGAAGGCATAGTTGACAGTATCGACAGTCGGGTCAACCCAGTCACTAGAGCGATTATGGTTCGCGCTAGAATCCCGAACAGTAATTTTAGTTTAAAGCCTGGTTTGTTGATGCGCGTCACTCTCGATCGAAATCGCCGTCAGGCTCTGGTGGTACAAGAAGAGGCCATCATCCCCAACGGCGATAGAGCATTCGTATTGCTGGTCACCCAAGCGCAAGAGCAATTCAAAGCAGAGCGTCGAGAAGTGGTTTTGGGCGCAAGACGAAAAGGCGAAGTGGAAATTTTAAGCGGTCTTAGGGTAGACGATTTGGTGGTAACTCACGGCGCAATTAAGGTCGGTGATGGTTCGTTGATCACTATATTGGCCAAAGAAGAGAACAACGAGACTTTATCCGAATTATTACAAAAGCCCAGTTTTGTTAAGCCAGATGTCAATCAACCAGCTGTTGACACGCCAGCAACTGATGATAAAAAAGGCAGCGCCAAACCAAGCTCGATCGATAAAGATCAGTCTAGTAAGGACACCCAATCAACCATTTTAGCAAGAAGTTAAGCACGTGTTAATTTCAGATATTTCAGTTAAACGCCCGGTTTTTGCCGCGGTAATTTCAATTCTAATCATTGCTTTTGGCATCGTCTCATTCGACCGCCTGACGCTACGTGAATACCCTGATATTGATCCGCCGGTGGTAACGGTTCAGGTTGCGTACCCTGGGGCACCAGCGAATATCGTTGAAACACGAATCACACAAATTATCGAAGAGCGGATATCGGGTATTGCCGGGATTGAGTTCATTGAGTCTACTTCACGTGATGGCCAATCAAATGTGGTGATTGAATTCTCAGTTAACCGTGATATCGACTCAGCGGCTAATGATGTCCGCGATCGAATAGCCGGCATCGCTGATAACCTACCTGAAGAAGCTAATCCAGCCGAAGTACAAAAAGTAGACAGCAGCAACGATGTCATCATGTGGCTAAATTTGGTTAGCCCGAAGATGACGGTGCCAGAATTGAGCGACTATGCAGAACGCTATATCGTTGATCAATTTTCGGCTGTTGATGGTGTAGCGCGCGTCGTTATTGGTGGTCAACAAGCCTATGCCATGCGAGCCTGGCTAGATCGTACGGCATTAGCCGCTCGTGGTTTAACCGTGAGCGATGTTGAGAGAGCTCTGCGGTCTGAAAACCTTGAGCTTCCAGCAGGCTCTATTGAGTCTGATGAAGTGGTCTTTAAAGCACGTGTCGATCGAGCGTTTAAGAAGCCAGAGGATTTCGCCCAATTAGTGCTAGCCCGAGGTGATGACGGCTATTTGGTGCGGCTAGGTGATGTCGCCAGAGTCGAGCTAGGCCTGGTCGAAGACCGAACCTTCTTTCGTGGCAATCAAGAACCAATGATCGGTTTGGGTATTGTTCGACAATCCACCTCGAATACCATCGATGTAGCGAATGGTGCAAAAGCCTTGGCGGCTAAATTGAATAAAAATTTTCCTGAGGGAATGCTAATCAAGCAAAGCTTTGACTCCTCGATATTTGTGCAGTCGTCAATCAATGAGGTATACACCACCTTACTCATTAGTATTCTGTGTGTGGTGTTTGTTATCTACTTATTTTTGGGTAGTGTGCGAGTAATGTTGATACCGGCGGTGACCGTACCAGTATCATTGATCGGTACATTTATTGCGATTTATGCGTTTGGGTTTTCGGTTAATTTGTTGACTCTATTGGCCTTGGTGTTAGCAATTGGCTTAGTCGTCGATGACGCGATCGTGGTATTAGAAAATATCGTCCGACGAATTCAAGAAAAAGGGGAGACGCCATTAGTCGCTGCATACCGAGGCTCCCGCCAAGTCGGCTTTGCCGTGATCGCCACTACTTTAGTGTTAATCGCGGTGTTCGTGCCCATTACCTTTTTGGAAGGTGACTTAGGCTTATTGTTCACGGAATTTGCTTTGACTATCGCTGCGGCAATCGCATTTTCTTCATTGATCGCGCTGACCTTGTCGACCATGTTGGCATCTAAAATACTGACCCCAAGT
>JAWUZB010000106.1:0-10037 GCA_034110505.1 Gammaproteobacteria bacterium | reverse complement strand
CTGCTGCTTGGTCGTGGCGTTAAGGTATTCTCGCTGCTTGACCCAAGCTAGGCGTATCAGTTCACGGTAATCACAAAGCCGCCAGTTGAGCCATTGCTCGATGTAACGCTGAGATAAGTCTTGGGTATCATGTAAATTGTTGATTACATCAGTAATTTGACGAGTTTCAGATTCCATACTATGAATTGTCTTCATCAACTCTGAAACTTGCTTAATATCTTCGCTTAGGTCGCGCGGCTCAAGGATCTCTTTGGCAACAAAATCGTTGATACTCTTAACCGGCTTATAGGCCATGAAATTAGAGAAAGTTTTAGCTGCGTGTTGAGCTTCTCTTTTAGAAACAGAGCCTTTCTGCCCACGCAGTGCTCCGTAGAGGCGGTTTAAATAGAGTCCCTTTTTGTCGTACATTTCGACTTGGTCTTTACCGTAATCACGGATTAAGTTATGGCCGATTTCATCGAGGTTGGTGACCTTGCCATTGTTGACAAAGTGCTCGATCGATAATTCTTGTTCAGAGACAACATAAAAAGCCAACTGTCGTTGCCTTGCTTGGCGTTGCTTGCCAACTGTTTCTAAGGCCGCTCGAACAGCCATTACAGCGCTAAATGGACTGCCAGTCTCGCCCTTAGTCGGGTGAAACACGGCAACGATGTAGCCATCTGTCGGATTGGTTCGAGCATAGCTGCCATCGTCACAACCCAAGACATAAGATGCTAGTGTACGCACCTGTTTGCCACCCCGGCCGCGCTGAGTCGTCTCATCTTGACCCGGATTGTAGTTAAATAAATTTTCGTAATAGGCGGTCAACACCGACTGCAAGGCATCGGCGGCGGTGGTTTTACCTGAACCATTACCACCTGAAAATAGGTTAACTGGGCCGAAGTCAAAGTCCAGGTTTGGGATGTTTCCCCAGTTAACTAATATGGCTTTTTTACAATACATCGCTATTTTATCTGACTCTAAAAGTTTTAAGCTGGAGTAGCTGAGGGCTCGAGCTTTGTTTCTGTTTGCGGCTCAAGTTGAGGAGGGTAGAGCTGGTCGAGCATCGCCTGAGTCACAAAGCTGGTAATACTAGGCTCAATCCGCAGCCAACTATCTTGACCGTTTTCGAGCGCAAGATCAGTTTCACTACTGTATTTTACCAAACGAAGCTGGCGCAGTTGGCGAAAGATCGATTGCCTATCTCCTTGCGATTCAGGCAATGATTGTTTAAGTAAGTTCTTCATCGTTATCACTAGTTCTTCTAGCGGCAATAAAACCTGGCCTAACTCATCGACTTTGCCTTCGCGTAAGGCTTTTTCATACTCCACCCGCAGAATTAAAATGACCGCAATGACATTCGGCGAAGGTTTAGTTCTGAAGCCATTTTGGAATGGCGAATCTTGATTGTTATCATCATCGGCAACCCCCGGCACAACCGAAGCCGGAGGGAATACTCGAATAAATCTAAACTGGCTATCGTGAACCAACACTAAACGCATGGGTACTAAATAGTCTTCAACAATGTCAGCACACTGGAGGTAACGATCGTATAGGCCCGCTTCAATTTGGCTTTCGTTACGACTTATTACGCCATAATCAAGTAGCCGTAATATAAGCTCTGAAAAAGCCCTATTAGTGAGGCCAACATGGCTGAGGTTTTGCTCAAGTAGGTCGGTTATTTTATCCATTCTTGTTATTATATATCGCTTGTAGCTGTGCTCAGGAGGGGGGTGTTGTCAATCAGTTCGATTTCATGTTCATCAAAACGCTGATAATACTCGTTACTTGCCGTTTCACACCCTTTGCGACTTACCTTAAAAGCTAGGTTCGAGCTGAGGTTATTTATACCAGCAACTTCGATAGCGTGAGCCATCGCCAGCAGCTCATCGGCATTATTAATCTGCAGCTCTTTAGTCGACAACCGACGCCCATCACGCAGCGTCTGCAAAACATAATCTTTAATGCCTTGGCTATTAACTACAAATGCCTGATCAAGTAACTGCTGAACCATCAGCTCACACTGAGCGTCGCGATCAGGTACTAACGCGTCAGCAACGGTGTTATCGACTATCTCTTTGCGCTTTCTCTCAATCAGTTTGACCTGCTGCGGGTCGATTAAAGATAGTCTAAAAGTCGACGCTAACTGTGCCGCGCCTGAGATTCGTGCCGTGTAGTCTGCCTGCGATAAGTCGGCCAGTTCGCGACAGACATCGACCAAATTACTGTCTTGCTGCGTATTTAAGTAACTTAGTTGACGAATGATGATGTCGGCACGTTTGGTGAAGCCATGCAACGCTCGCCTTAATGCCGGCAACATAACATCAGCGGCATTGTGCATTCGACGCTCAATGGTTTCCAAAATATAGTAGAGATAAGACTGGTGCGACTCGCAAAGGTCTGGCACGGTGCGCCTCAGATCAGCCTCCGCATCACGCTTGAACGAATCTTTCTTGCGACGAATCGAGCTAATACGCTTATCAATATGGTCCCGATGTTTTTCCACACTGTCAGCCGACAAGCGTACTTGAATGTCGGGTTGAAAGCGCTTTTCCATAAAGTCAAAAAACTGCTCGGCGGCTTGCTGGATCAGTTGTTGCGACTCCATTTCTTGGACTAACGCGCGCTTCTTTTCTTCTAGTTCCGAGATAACGTCGGTAAAATCAGTGACGATACGCTCAGAATAGTCGAATGCGTCTAATAAGTCGTATATTTCACCGCGGCTTACAAAGGCATCGAGGGCGTTCAAAGTATTACGAGTATTGCGATGGCGAGTTCGTACTCTAGAGCTGTCTGCCTCTAGTAATGACTGGGCAAACACGCGACCCATGCGACTAAAAGGGAAGGTCGACTGCAACGTAGCGGTATCCACTTGGCGCTCAATCCAGCCGTGCTCGGTAAGTTGCTTGAGCACCCAGTTGGCATGCTCTCTTGCACTCTTAAAGCGTTCTTCAACGCTATGGTCTTCGAACTCATCGCTACTAAACGACACCTCACCAAGTTGAATTAGTGCTTGCTCGAGAATTTCAATGGTTTGATCGCGAGTTAGCGAATGACCATAGTCGGCCGATGCGCCATATTGTCGATTGTATAAAAGTCCTAAGCAGGCGCGAACGTGCTCGCGATATTTGCCGGTAAGAGGCTTAAAGAACTGAATTCTGGCGTCGGTAAAGAACATACTAGAGAGTATAGATGGCGAATCTATTTGACTCCAGTAATCTGATCGAGACTTAGCATTTTATGCTCGATATAGTTGCATAAGGTGATAAGACACGCTCTTCGACTTGTGATAGTTTTGACGGCCAAATTACGATCACCTTTGCCGACTTTATGAGCCAATTCATAGCACAATTCTCGCTGTTAGTGGACGACTACGACCGCGCGATTGACTATTACACCTCTCAATTTGATTTTGAGCTAATCGAAGATACACAATTATCCAGTCAAAAAAGATGGGTTCGTATAGCGCCTAGGGGGGGGTGCTGGAGGCGCTAGTCGAACTTGTATTTTATTGGCTAAAGCAAGTACCGATGAGCAGAGATTGGCGATCGGCAATCAATCCGGTGGGCGGGTGTTTCTATTTTTAAGCACGGATGATTTTTGGTCAGACTTTCAGCGTTATCAGCAAAAAGACATTAAGTTTATCCGCCAACCACAAGAAATGCCTTATGGCACTGTGGCGGTGATGCAAGACAGATACGGGAATTTATGGGATCTAGTTCAGTATTCGCAATAAATTAAGCGACTACAAGAGCGCCACTAGAGGCTTTGTCTAGGTGATATCGTATGCGCTTGGCAAGTAGCGACCTAGCTAGTTTAAAAAAACTAAACTAAGTAGGTCATTCAACGTTGTATAATTGCTTAAATTGCAGTTTGATCGATCACTGACTCTGGCCACATTATTATAAGAGACCTCAGCATACGTCAGGTGCGAAATAAAAATAGCATGAAATGTCTCCAATTGAGGCGAGAAACGACGGTAATAGCTGGCTATTGACTAGTTTCTCAACGAAAAGTGGTGGTATTTCAGTCATTTTGATTGGTGCATCGACTTGTGCTGGGGTCTCTATAAGTAATATACCAGCACGTAAGCGCTCAGAAGCACCGCAATCCAAAGGGCTGTTTGACCGATTGGTTGTGATCTGAAAGGGTGACCATCTTGACTGTCTTTATGTTTTGAGTGAGTGCCAAAAAATTGACCTGTGTAGTCTCGCAATCTAATTAGTCGCGCGCTCGATTGAGCTTCAATCCTAATACCTAAGTCACTGAATAATTTAGCTAATTTATTGGCCGCGCCCGATAAAGCCACGCGCCAGATCCAGTCGGTATCTAAACTGATGGTTCGCGTACGACGCATAAGCGGAAGCAACAGAAAGAATGCTAGACCAGAGAACAATAACAATTGTAAATAGAACACGACTTTACCGGCGGTATAGGGCTGGTAATCAACTGGATAGGGTAGCAGCTGGTAAAATAGAGTAGGGAAGACGCCGATCAAGATACAAAGAAGTGATAAAAACACCATCGCGGCCGCCATGTTCCACGGCGCATCTTTCGGACGCATACCGGAATCTCGTTGGAAAAAAACAAACCAAGGAAATTTTATGCCAGCGTGTAAAAATACACCGGCTGAGGCGGCTGCGAGCAAGAAGTAGACAAGCATAAGGCTCTGATCAACTGCGGCCTGCGAGACCAGGGTCTTGGTAACAAAGCCTGAGGTAAGTGGAAATCCAGAGATAGCCAACGCACCGATGATGCCGCAAATTGTTGTCAGCGGCATAGTGCGGTATAAACCACCTAAATCGGTACATTTGGTTTTACCTGTGCGGTAAATAACAACACCCGCACTCATAAACAGCAACGCTTTGTAAATGATGTGAGCAAAAGCATGGCCAGCCGCACCATTAAGTGCTGTTTGAGTGCCAATGCCTATGGCGCAGACCATGAAACCAACCTGATTGACGATAGAATAGGCTAATATTCTCCGAGCATCGTTTTCGAGTAGCGCATAAATAATGCCATACATAACCATGTACAGACCAATCCATATAAGGATTGGTTCACCCGGAAAAAGCAGGATCAAGGCAAGTACCGCTGTCTTGGTTGTGAACGCTGATAAAAACACTGACCCGGTTGGACTGGACTCTGGATAGGCATCGGCAAGCCATGCCGAGACCGGTGGTGCTGCGGCATTGATTAAAATACCAATCAATAGCATCCAAGTATCAAAGTTGCTGGCGAGCATGGGCTGGATATTAATTGAGCCGGTATGAACCGCGACTCCTTCAATTCCAACTTTCAAGATGATACCACCTAGCAAGTGCATGATGGCATAACGAATACCCGCCGCACGCGCCGCGGGTGTTCCTCCGCACCAAACAATAATGGTCGAAAATAACGCCATCATTTCCCAGTAGATAAACATCGTGATCAGGTCGCCGGCAAAACAAACACCGATCGCACCAGCCGCATAGGCTTGTGCTGCTGCCAGTTCGTACCAACGAGCGTGACGGAAAGCGTAAAGGCCACCAGCAAAGGCCATTATGGCGAAAATTGTGGCGAACAGGCGCCTCAGCGCACTGCCTTCTACCGGCTCTATTTCATAGCCTAAGAACGACACGGTAGCCATCACACCATCGGGCACCTGCCAAACAGCCCAGAGCGTTACAATCGGCGCTAACAGAATTAGTGCGGCACGCCAATGGCCACGCAGTATGCCTGTCAGTAACGCGCTAACAACAAGGATCAGCGCAGGGGAAAGAAGTTCAGTCATCATCTAAGCCGTCATTGTAGTAGTTCTCGTCGCGCTTTAAAAAGATAGCCAGGAACTTGGCAACTAAAACCATCGCTAAACACGCCAGAAAACCGAATATAGCGGCAAAGGCGAACCACTCGTCAATGCCAAAATAGCCTTTCATTTTAACCACTAATTGTGCCAGCACAGTCAGCGCAAGAACGACGATAGAAACACGCCATAGAAGTCGAATCGTAGACGCTCTTACTAGCCAACTTTCATTTGGTGAATCGCTCATGGAGAAACTCCTTGCATAATCTGCTGCTCAAGTTCAAGAACTGGTCCATTAAAGAAGAAAAAGCCAAGTGTTAACGCAGCCGTTATAGTTAACGCCAGCACCGCCATAAATGGCGCTTCGCCATGTGGTTTCGATGATGAAGATTGATCTTCCGGTGCAAACCATGCCATATAAATAATAGGTAAAAAGTAAGCGGCATTCAGCACCGTACTAACAATGATAGTGGTAATGGCGACGTAGTTATCGGCTTCAAATGCGCCTGCAAGAATATACCACTTAGAGACAAAGCCACCGGTTGGTGGCACGCCTATCATGCTTAGTGCACCGATGGTGAACGCCCCCATAGTCCAAGGCATGCGTCGTCCAATACCGCGCAGTTGCCAAATTTCGGTCTTTTTCGAGGCGGTGTAAATTGCGCCTGCTGCAAAGAATAGGGTGATTTTACCAAAACCGTGGGCAACAATATGAATTGCGGCTCCAATTTCCGCAAGGGGCTTAAGTATCGCTGAGGCCATAATCACATATGACAGCTGAGCGATAGTCGAATAGGCAAGCAAACGCTTTAAGTTCTGTTGTCTAAGAGCAACCACACTAGCCATAATTACCGTAAATGCAGCCGCATATAACAGCCAACCACTGCTTGGTTCGGCAAATAGAAAATCGACTCCAAATATATAAATGATTATCTTGGTGATCGAAAACACCCCAGCCTTAACAACCGCTACCGCATGCAGCAACGCGCTAACAGGGGTTGGTGCGACCATCGCCGCCGGTAACCAACGATGGACTGGCATCATCGCCGCTTTGCCTATTCCAAAGACAAATAAGCCCAGTAATAATCCTACCGCAGGCCCCGCCAGTTTACCATCGAGTATGCCGCCAACAGTAAAGTCACCAGTGCCGGCAATCATATAAGTCCAAATTATTGCCGGTAGTAGCAGACAAATTGAGGTGGTTAATAATACGCCGAGGTAAACGCGTGCCGAACGAACCGATTTTTCATCGCCTTTATGAGCAACCAATGGATACGTTGAGAGCGTCAACAGCTCGTAAAAAAGAAATAACGTAAATAGATTAGCGGCAAAGGCGATGCCTATCGCGGCGCTAAGGGCGATTGCAAAGAAGACATAAAAGCGAGTCTGATTTGACTCCTTATTGCCGCGCATATAGCCAATTGAGTAAATCGAGTTAACCACCCAAAGTGCTGACGCGAGGGCGGCAAACATCATGCCTAGTGGTTCTATCTGAAACGCAATATCGATGCCCGGTACAACTTCTAAAATACGAATACCCGGACGTTCACCAGCAAAGATTGCGGGCAGTATGCTCCAAACAATGGCGACTAGTGAAAAAGCCGTTAGCATGGTTATAGTTTCGCGTAAGTTGGCGCTTACACGGCCCGCTAAGGCAATTCCGAGAGCACCTAATAACGGCACTAACAGAGCGGCAATTATTGCGTTCTCAGCCATCATTGGGCGCTCCCTATTAGTAATTCAGCAGCGTCAGTGGATAATGACAAAGGAAAGTCAGATGAGAGGCCAAAGTAAATATTGGCAAGTGCGACGAGACCAGTGACAAGTAGTAACTCTATAGGCGCTTCTTTGACCGAGGTAGAGCCGTTTAACGGTAATTGAAAATACGCTACCTCAATAACACGCCATATATACACGGCCGCCATTAGCGAACTAATCACTATTACCATAGCCAGGCCAACACCCAAGGCGCCTTCGCTGAGCACCGCCGTGATCAGATGCCATTTACTAATAAAGCCCGCGGTTCCTGGTACACCAATCAGGCTTAAGCCAGCAAGTGTGAACGCGGCCATAGTCCAGGGCATTGCCCGGCCAGCGCCCGCTAGAGCTTCAAGTCGTAAAGATGGAAGCCTCATTGCTAGGCAAGCTAGCGATAAAAATAGCGCTCCTTTAGCCAACGAATGATTGAAAATATGCAAGGCGCTCGCGGTAAGCCCAGCCTTACTGACAAGACTAGCCCCAAGCGTGATGTAGCCAATTTGAGCGACAGAAGAGTACGCCAGTAATCGCTTCAGATTAGGTTCAAACATGGCCCTAGCTGAGGCCACAAGAATGGCCAGTATCGCGAGCGGCATTAAGAAATAGGCAAACTGCAGTGCGTGACCAACAAGGTTCGGTTGAAATACGAAAAAATCAAAACGAATCAATACATAAAGAGCGACTTTTGTTGCACAAGCGGCTAAGAAAACAGTCACCATATGCGGAGCATGTGTGTACGCATTGGGCAGCCATAAGTGCAACGGAAAGACAGCCGCCTTTAACGCCAAGCCAATGGTTATGAATCCGGCCGCGACTAAAATTGGACTCTGGTCAGATACATCCTGAATTCTCAATGCCATGTCGGCCATATTTAAAGTTCCGGTCATCATGTATATCAAACCGATACCAATCAGGTAAAACGTAGCGCCAATGGTGCCCATAATCAAGTACTTGAAAACAGCCGGTAAGGCGCGTCGATCAGGCCCGCCAGCAATCAGTACATAGCTTGCCAGGGAGGATATCTCCATGAAAACGAAGATATTAAAAGCGTCAGCGGCGACTACTATTCCAACCAGTCCCGCTAGTAACAAAAGCCATGCAGAATAGAACAGAGGCTGCCTACTTGCCTCTACCTGAGTGTCGATACTTCTTTTACCGCCCAGAAGAGCGAGCGATGACGCACCGGTGCTGATAAGCAAAAGGATAGCGCTAAATGAATCGACACTTAAGGTAATGCCGTACGGAGCCGGCCATGAGCCCATTTCATAAAGGAAGTTATTGCCGTTGCCAACGCCGAGTGCCAAGGCAATCGCAATCGCGAAGGCCATTAGACTGGTTGCGGTAGCGGCTGCCCATGCTAGACCGGGAGGTCGCAACAGTACAATTAAAGGAGCACTGAGCAAAGGCACTACGACTTGTAGCGCTGAGAGGTGTTGTACTATGCTCATGGGGTTTGATCCGCCTCAAAAATTTCATGTTCTTCAATCGAACCGTAGGTTTCTTTGATACGAACCACAATCGCAAGACCTACAGCGGTGGTGGACACACCCACTACGATCGCGGTGAGTATTAGTACTTGTGGCAGGGGGTTAGAGAAAATTTGATCAGTGACTCCTTTCTGAATTATCGGCGCGGTGCCACCTTCAACTTTGTCCATCGTTATATACATCAAGAAGACAGCAGACTGAAAAATTGATAACCCAAGCAACTTTTTGATCAAATTGCCCTTGGCGATGACGGCATACAGGCCTATTACCAGAAGGATGGCAAAAACCCAATAATTGTAATACCCCAGTATCTCCATTAGTTTAACCCTCGGGCCGTAAATGCATGAAAGATAGAAAGTAGGGCACCACAGACGGTTATGCCAACACCCGCCTCGATCGCAATAATGCCGAGCTGCTGACCGGTAACTGGGTTGCTGTGTAACACTGAGTAATCTAGGAAATTTCCTCCAAGTAACATACATATCACACCGACCATGCCATAGATCATGGCACCTGCCACCGTCATTCCCAGTAGTGCTCCGCGAGGCATCGCCGCGAGTGCCGCTTTTTCACCCTCTAACAGCGCATGAAGAATGAAACCGGTGGCGATGATAGCGCCTGCTTGGAATCCGCCACCGGGGCCATACTCGCCATGGAACTGGACATATAAGCCGAAAAGTACGATGAATGGAACGAGTAAACGCCCAACCACCTTAGGGATAAGATGATGACGCAGGCCATGGTTGTTCGAGACTTGCTTACTTGGCCTAATACCTTGGTTAGCACTGAGCAGAAACAAAACTCCTATGCAGGCAGCAAATACTACAAAGACTTCGCCGAGTGTGTCGTAGCCGCGGAAACTAGAAAGTATCGCCGTCACTACGTTAGGAATATCGATAAGAATTGGAGTGTTCTCTAAATACCATGGTGCTACGTGTAGATGCACAGGCGCATTCGGGTCGCCGAGCCGCGGTTTGTCGAACGTCGCGTAGATTAACACCATAGCAGTTGCGCTTACGACCCCGATA
>JAWUZB010000105.1:0-7354 GCA_034110505.1 Gammaproteobacteria bacterium | reverse complement strand
CCCCGGCGCTGGGTTTGAGCTGGCTCCGATCTACGATGCTGCCGGTCATATGACCAGCCCAGGCGGATTACTTTATTACATTTACAGTGCCGGAATTGAAACCGGTCTATTCCCACTGATTATTTTCATGGGCGTTGGTGCAATGACCGATTTTGGCCCGCTTCTGGCCAATCCCAAGACATTACTGTTAGGCGCGGCCGCCCAGATAGGTATCTTCACTACCGTACTAGGGGCCGTGGCACTTGGACATTTTGGCATACTCGACTTCAGTATTCGCGACGCAGCCTCTATTGGGATTATCGGCGGCGCTGACGGCCCGACGGCGATCTTTGTCACCAGCAAACTATCACCTGATTTGCTCGGTGCTGTGGCCGTAGCCGCCTACTCATACATGGCTTTGGTACCGATCATTCAACCACCAATTATGCGCGCCATGACAACTCAAGCTGAACGCGAAATTAAGATGGTACAGCTGCGGCGCGTATCAGCCGCTGAGAAGATAATCTTTCCACTAACGCTATTAGTGCTGGTGGCTTTGTTGTTGCCGGCCGCCGCACCACTACTCGGCATGTTCTGCTTTGGTAACCTGATGAAGGAATGCGGGGTAGTCGCTCGCTTAAGTGACACCACGCAAAACGCGCTAATTAACATCGTCACGATCTTTCTTGGCTTAGGCGTTGGCTCAAAAATGAGTGCTGAGATGTTCCTCAATTATGAAACACTGGGCATCCTTGGTCTGGGCGCAGTAGCATTCTGTATTGGCACTGCGGCGGGTGTATTGATGGCCAAGTTGATGAACAAGTTCTCGAAACATAAAATCAATCCGTTGATCGGCGCCGCTGGAGTATCAGCGGTACCAATGGCCGCAAGAGTTGCCAATAAAGTCGGCTTAGAAGCCAACCCGCAAAACTTCTTGTTGATGCACGCTATGGGGCCCAACGTCGCTGGCGTAATCGGCTCAGCAGTCGCCGCGGGTGTAATGATTAACCTAGTATCCGGAATGTAATTAGATGATTTATAAGCTCGGCGATAAGTGCCCAGATATTCACCCTTCCTGTTTTGTTGCACCATCGGCTGATTTAATCGGATCGGTGATAATGCAGCAAAAGGCCAGCGTATGGTTTAACTGCGTATTGCGAGCTGACAATGAACCTATCACTATTGGTGAGAACTCGAATGTACAAGACGGTTCAATCTTACACGTTGATGACAACTTCCCGATCACCATAGCTGCCAATGTCACGATCGGCCATAAGGTCATGCTGCATGGCTGTAGCATCGGGGAAGGCACACTTATCGGTATGAATGCCGTGGTATTAAACGGCGCTCAAATCGGCAAGAATTGCCTAATCGGAGCAAATGCTTTGGTCACCGAAGGAATGCAGATACCAGACGGGTCGATGGTGCTAGGCTCACCGGCAAAAGTGGTAAAAGAGCTGGATAAGAAGACTCAGGCAATGCTGAAAATGGGCGCGGCTCATTACACCCAAAATAGCGCCTTATACCTGGCTGAGTTGGAAGCGCTTTAGGCGATTGATTTAGCGTATTCAATCGAACTGAACTTAACCATATTATACAAAACCCAAAGCCTTTGTCGTAATCCTAATTCTCAAGCTTGCTCTCGACATTTGATTATCAATTGATCAAAAACTAAACATATTTTTGCCCGCCACGGATCTAACCTCGCCACTTAAACGGAACTCTTCGGCGGTGATTAGAGAGTTAAGCGTATGCGGATTAGCATCAGTCGTTGCAATACACCGCTCACCGCTTTCCAGACGTGCTAAAACGATGCTTTGCTTAGCCTGGTTAGCCTTATCATAAATGACCGTAAAGGTTTCCAGCTGAGCAGTACCAGATGCTTTTTCGACTAACTCAATCTGTGGCGTATTATCCAAATCAACAGGCTGTAAATTCCAATCATTTTTCGGCACCTGACAACTGTAAACACCCATCGAGTGCTTAGTTAGGTACCAGCCATTGGCGTTTAATAAACCAAATTCGGTTTCGTTTTCGCGTGCGCGATTAATCATTTCGGCAATGCCGTGCAGGCTGTAATTATTACCCGGGCCACCAAAATAAGGCAGTCCTCCAGTCAAGGTTAAGCCGCGAGGGTCATCATGCGCCACACCAAATTCGTCACAAGCAATCTGCACCGCGGAAGGGAAGCAGCTGTAAATATCAAAGAACGCCATATCATCAATGTTCTTATCAGCCATCGATAGCGCTGATTTGGCCATAGCATTCATCGCCGGCGACGAATGAAAATTTTCTCGATGGCTTACATTCCAGACATCATTGGCATCAGCACAGCCGTGCAGAAATACCCATTTATCCTTACTAATGCCAAGAGACTTGGCTTTCGCCACCGACATCAACATCACCGCCGCCGATTGATTGACGTTGATCATTGAATTTAGCCGTTTGGTGTACGGGTAAGCGACCATACGATTGGCCTCACTAGATTCAATCAATTCAGCGGCGCTACGTTGGGTTTGAAACCACGCATAGGGATTATTGCTTGCCACCTTAGTGAGCTCAGAAAATAGTTCACCAAGCTTTGCACGGTGATCCTCATGGCTACGTGAATATTGAACTCGCAGGGCATTTTCAAATAGCGGATACACCTGTGCCGGTAAGTTCATGCCATAGCGGCCCTCATATTTTGTATTACCTGGGATACTGTCGCCAAAATTTTCAGCCGTACCGCCGGGATTGTCTTTCCATTTGCCTTTAGGCAAAAGCAACTTACTCCAGTGATTAAAACGGCGACTCATCGTGTTCAGCGCTTCACCACCGGTCAGCAGTACTGTCTCAGACTGGCCAGTGGCTATCTCATTGGCGAAATGATTAACTAATTTCTGCGGTGTATTGCCTCCGGTCTGGGTATAAACCAAACGCTTGGGTGATATATTTAAAAGGTTCGCCACTGTTTTGGGCACGTTCTTATACATCCCCGAAACCGGTGTTTTTACCTGCGCAGCATCGACCGTCAAGCCGGTTGAAACTAATACATCGAGAGAATTCAATAGCTTGGCCACCCCACTGTCGCCAACTGCGGCACGCGCTGCCTCAGCCATCATTTCGACAGGCGTTAGGTTTAAACCACTTTGAGGCCGATCAATAAATTGACCACAGGCAACCAAGACAGGCATTCTTTGTTCGTTCATGAGAGCGCCTCCTTGACCGGCTTTAGCGTTATTATTATGCAACTTAGTGTGCCAGATTGGTCGCTAGACATGGTGAAAAGTGTATTTGTGATGATAAACTAAACCTATAAAATAAATTTCAAGGAGACAAGAATGCATTCGACCAGCCCAAGAGTCAATTTAGCTGACACTGTATTACGCAGAGCGCAACTAAATCCAGAGCGAACAGCCCTAATATTTGAAGGTAGTGAACAGACATATGGGGATTTCGCCCGCTTAGTTCGTAAGCAAGCGACTCTCTTAAGAGAAAGTGGTGTTTGCTGCGGCGACCGCGTTGGCTTTGTCGGATTTAACCAACCAGCGTTGCTTGAAACCTTGTACGCTGCGAATGCAATTGGAGCGATTTTTGTACCGCTTAATTTTAGGCTAACCGGCAAAGAACTTACATTTATCATCAACGATGCCGGCATTCACAGCTTGATCGTCGACGATGCCTTACAGCCAGTAGTTGAAGGAGTTAGAGAGCAGCTTTGCTGTCAAAATTTGTTTAGCGCCGAAAGCTCATTTGAAAACTGGAGAACATTAAAAACCGAACGCAGTGCTGCCAAGCAACTGGCCGAAACGGTTTATGTGCAGAACGATGATGTGTGTCTCATTATGTACACCTCCGGCACTACAGGCCTGCCTAAGGGCGCGATGCTAACGCATGGCAATATCATGTGGAACAACATCAACGCGCAGTATACTTTTTCGGCTTCGCGAGACAATATAAATTTAGTCGTCGCGCCGTTGTTTCATATCGGCGGATTAAATATCCTAACCTTACAATCATTTGCACTTGGCTCAACATTAGTGCTGATGCGTGCATTCGACCCGAAAGCAGTTCTAGCCGCGTTTACTGAGTACAAAGTCACTCACATGTTTGGCGCACCAGCAATGTTTCTATTTATGTCGCAGCATGAAGATTTTGATAAAACTGATTTAGGCCATGTAGAAACATTTATCTGCGGAGCGGCCCCTCCTCCTGAGTCGCTACTAACGTTATACGATCAACGTGGAGTTGATTTTTGCCAAGGCTATGGCTTAACAGAGACCGCGCCTTTCGCATCATTCTTAACCCCTGAGTGGTCATTGAAAAAGTTAGGCTCCGCTGGGCAACCACCAATCTTCAGTGAGCTTCGTATTGTCGATAATGATAACCAAGTGTTAGCCTCAGGCGAACGCGGCGAGATCTGTATCAAGGGCCCAAATATTATGAAAGGCTATTGGAATCGACCTGAAGCCACTGCCGAAGCAATCGATACACAAGGCTGGTTTCATTCAGGCGACGTTGGTTATTTAGACGAAGACGGATTTCTATTTATTTGTGACCGCTTAAAAGACATGGTGATCTCAGGTGGCGAGAACGTTTATCCTGCCGAGGTCGAAAGCGTGCTGTTCAAACACCCCGCCATTTCTGAAGTGGCGGTAATCGGACTCAACGACGAAAAATGGGGCGAAGCGGTTACCGCTGTTGCCGCTTTGAAAGATGGTGCAAGCTTAACGCTCGAAGAGCTGCGTGAATTTTCTACTCAGCACCTAGCTAAATATAAAATACCGCTACGCTTGCATATCGTCGTCGAGTTACCACGCAACCCGGCCGGTAAGGTTTTGAAGTATGTACTGAAGGAGCAATTAAGCTAGTTTTAGAACCTGCCTAAGGCTATTTTTAAAACTAGCTTAAGGCTATTTTTAGAACCGGACTAAGGCTATTTTTAGAACCTGCGAAAGGCTATGCGTAAAACTCGCTAAACACTTTGATGAAGCGATCAACGTCATCTGCGGCTAGGCTATTAATGCCGGCCGCAGCAGCACGACCGCCGCCGGTTTCAAACTGGCGGCAAATTTCGTCAGCACCTTGTTTATTCTCTAATGGTGCACGAACACTTACTAAGTAATCTCCCTGCTCCTTTAGGGTAATAACAGCGTGTGCTCTTGCTGGCATTTGGTTGGCCAAATCGTTGCCGTAAACACCACTCACTCGTCGCGCCCAAGCTTCGTTTGGCAACACAAATACCGCCGCATGCTCTACCTCGACGCTAGCTTGAAGCGTCGCCGCCTTAGCCATGTCTTGGTGGTAACCACTTTCAAGTGTTGTAAACGTTTCGGCATCGTCGCGCATAAATCCAAAAGCACTTGAGTGGCGAGAAGTGTGCTTAAACAGATCAGCCGGATGAAAATAAAGATCCTCTAATTGCGCGCCATAACCATTGTAGTTTAGGTATATTCCTAAATTCTCAAGCTGGTTTAACTGGTCAGCGCTTAAGTCTAAGGGTTTAGCAATGCCATGAGCACTGCGCTTTAGGTTATCGCCAAAAGTACCAACAACAGCCCACTCTAGAAATTGACTATTAAGATGTTGGTTAATAAGTAGTGAAGTGCAAACTTCGGCTGAGGTATTAATCAAGGTCTGCAACTTAGGGTGTTGGGGAATATCGCCAGCAAAATGATGATCGCAATAGAAAACATCAGCACCACAACTTAAAATATTTTTTAAGCCAGCTCTATTCTTATCTAGCGATACATCCAACACCGTTATCAGATCACCGCTCTTCGCCTCAACCCGTTCGAGTAAATTAATATCGCGTTTTACCCCAGTAATTAATAGCGACTCACGCGGCTCAGCCAAACGCAGTTGAGTAAGCGCGCAAATACCATCGGCATCACCATTAAAACAATCTATTACTTTCATCGACACTTTTTAGTTTGGCTAATTACATTTATTTATAGATAGGCTATAAGCTTTGATTTGCTACAAGCTCTGATAATAATCCATCAAAATTTTAGCAACTTCAGGCCTTGAAAACTCAGGTGGTGGAGCTATTCCACTGCCTAATAGTTCACGAACTTTGGTGCCTGATAGAATAACAAAATCTTCAAACTTATGATCTGGGACATCACGCATCATCACAACTTTATTCAATATTTTTGAATAAGCCGTATGGTCGGCGTTAAAAATTTCGATCTCTAAAGCGCCTTCAGGGACTTTTTCATCGAAGATAGTTTGCGCATCAAAGGCACCATAATAGTCACCAACACCGGCGTGATCGCGGCCAATAATGAAATGTGTGGCACCCATGTTCTGGCGAAATAATGCGTGTAATACCGCTTCTCTCGGCCCAGCGTAAAGCATGTCAAAGCCGTAACCAGTCACCATCACACTATTAGCTGGGAAGTAATTTGCTACCATCTCGCGAATAGACGCGTCACGTACATCCGCAGGAATATCACCGTCCTTTAATTTTCCCAGCAGCATGTGAATAACGCAGCCTTGCGCGCCGGTCGCTTGCATTTCCATTTTGCATAATTCTTGATGTGCGCGGGGGATTGGGTTTCGACTCGGAAAGGCAACTATTTTGCTCCAACCAAGCTCAGCAATCTGTGCACGAATTTGTACCGCAGTTCTAAAGGTTTCGGCGAAATCAGTGTCGAAATAACTAAAATTTAACACTTCAATATCACCAGCAACGGCCACTCTTCCCTGTGAAAGAAAGGCGCTCACACCTGGGTGCTCAATTGATGTAGTGCCGTACACTTGCTGTGCGATGTCGAGTAACTCTTGTTGGCTAAACTCGTCTACCGCGCTGACTGTTTGGATTGCGATAACAGGGTTACCATCGACATTAGGGTCTAGCAATGCAATACGTTGGCCAACCACCACCTCAGCACTCTCCAGTAAGTTCATCACTGGCACCGGGAAAAATACGCCCGTTTGAGTTGTTAGTGTGTCCGCGACCGACAGCGCGTCGGCTTTGCTCATATAACCATTTAGCGGTGTGAAATAACCACCACCTAACATCACGGCATTGGCGGCCGTGGCCGAGCTTACTAATACTTGTTTTAGGTTTGCAGCTTCAGCAATCAGCGCGTCACGCTGGGCTTGATCAGTAACTAACAGAGGGTTCAGCGCATCAGCGCCATGAGGTTTAATCACGGGTTTCTCCAGAAGGGTTCCGTTGGAATATTTAACTATTAGAATTTTTAACGATCGGGTCTAGCGATACAAAATCAGAAAACGTTGCTCTTGAAGATAATTGAGAATAATCTCAACTTCCTCTTCTAAGGTCATCTGGGCGGTGTGCAGTGTGATGTCGGGATTGAGAGGCGCTTCATATGGATCGTCGATACCCGTGAAGTTTTTGATTTCACCAGCACGAGCCTTCTTA
>JAWUZB010000104.1:0-9184 GCA_034110505.1 Gammaproteobacteria bacterium | reverse complement strand
ATTACTTAATGTTTGCAGGCTACGTCACGGTTGCTTACTTTTGGGCCGAAGCAGCGGTTGCTTCTGAGAAGGCTTTGAGTAACGGCGCCTCTGAGCCTGAGTTCTACAAGACTAAAATTGCCACAGCTGATTTCTACTTCCAGCGCATTATGCCTCGTGCTATGGCGCATGAAGCGGCGATTAAAAACGGCATGGAAAGTATTATGGCAATCGATGCTGAAAACTTTGCTTTTCTATAAGTGAGAGTCTGAACGCTAAAGGTCGGCTGACACTTCGGTAAGCAACCTTTAGAATCGAGCCCGTACCAAGTTAGTCTTGGTACGGGCTTTATTGTGCCTAGTCTTCGAGCAATAAATTGATAATAGGTGCGATACTAAAAACAGAAAACCCAGGAATAACATCCTCTAGGCGCTTATTAAACCAAGTCTCAGCAATGATCAGGTAACCCTGATCATTAGGGTGCAACCGTATAGTCGCGCCGGTGGTTGTGCTGACTTCTTGTTCTATCAGTGTTGTCCAGCCGCCAGGTTGGCTAATAAATCGAGCATAATGATCGACCACGAACACGCCGTCTTCGTTTGCTTGGTTGACGATTTGGGTATTATACGGCTTAACGTCAACTCTATTACTTTGAGGCAATAGAGTACCAATTATAGGCTCGTATCCGAGGCCAATAGCTTTACTAATCATTTGTTTAGTATTGAATCTAGTGACTGATGTGCTGATACCCTTGGGTTGGTCGTTAGAACCATACATAATGAGTACAAAATAATTTTTTGCGTCGAGCTCACTCTTAGTCTCACTCAAATTACTCGAGATACGATTTACACCGTGGAGCGAATTAGTGCCGCCAAAACCCCAATTAGCGACTACTGCGTTGCGACGCTTGTTGTTGTTATCGAGAATAGGTGAGGCGAGACTCTTAGTAGGGCAAATTTCCTGATCGCCACGTGCTTTTTCTTTCCGTAAGATATTATTTAAGTAGGTACTCGGACAACCCCCCATGTCCGTCGCTCCATTAACCGTAAAAACCCCTTGAAAATTTGAGTTAAATCCAGTTGTAATGCTGTCGCCAAAAAGGACTACAACAGCTTCATGCTGGCCGCTAGCGTTGGCGCCACCAATGAATATCAACGCAAGGATGATTAATCCACTGGCTTTTTTAATTACGGACTGAAAAAAAGGTAATTGGGGACTCATAAAGCTTTATCTATTTAAATACAACCTTATCGATTGCTTAATCTGATTGTTAGGGAAATGCAACACTACAGAAGAATCTCGCGGTAAAAAAACGGGGATTTTCACATCTGAAATAGACTCTTCCTGAATGTTACTTAGCGAGCTTTTATACCTGTTTTTAGATGAATTATCAATCTTAAATACCTGCTGAACTGTCAGATACTGACCAGTCTGTAGGTCATAGGTGTTCCAGTCTACAACTACATTTAGGTCTTGGTTAAGGCTTGCAATTGGTTGGATGTCGGGGACTTTGTTAGTCGCATGCACCCTTTTTGGAGGCGACCATTTGGCGCCTTCTTGGCGACTATAATAAATATCATCGAGCCCTTCGAAGTTAGATGACCAAAAAACCCAGTGCCGATTAAGGCTATCAATAACGATACTCGAGCCCAAATTCTCGGCTTTGAAATCATTAATTTTTTCAGCTGGCAGCCATAAAGTATCTGAAGATACTCTTCGAGAGCTCATTAATATGCTGCTATTGTCGTATTGCTCGCTCCAAACTATAAGTTTGTTATGCGTGAGGTCAGTACTTATCGTCGGTGAAGAAATATAGTTTTCGCTGGCGTATAAGGTTAACGGGTCGGACCATTCTCCTGCAGATAATTGACTGAACATTAGCCTATGGTCGTCGGCACTGGATTCAACCCAAATAAGTTCGGCACGAATATCTATGCCGTGATTTGGGTCTTGAGCGACCAATTCGTGGCAAAATAATAATACAAAAAACATTAATAGTTTGCGCATAGTTAAACTACCAATGCCTGTATAACACCCCAAAGGATGATCGATGTTGTCATAGTCTATCTCTTTATGCTGAGTGTCATCGCAGCAGATCGGTAAAGTCATGCTCCGTTGGCACCTGCGTTTATGCGGTTGACGATATTCTACATAGCACGGAGCCTAGGTGGTTTATTGTACATATAAATAACATCAATCAGGGGTCAACTAACATATCTGCAATACCCCGTGAGCCAGTGATGTTCAACCTTATCCAGTCTTCCTCGTTTGAAAATCATAGCGCTTTACATAGTACTTTCGAGCGAAGTTAGGAACTTGATGCATTTGTAAACGCGAATCGTAACCCTTGGGACGTAAAATTACTGAGGCGAAAGGCGCTATTCTTTAAATTATCCGTTCTCTAGTATTGTCGTTAGGCGACAGTAATTAGCTTTCTACGAACGCCCGCTCAATTACGTATTCAGCAATTACGCCACGAATAGTCTCTTTGAAGCCGATGTCATCTAAGATCACACAAAAGTCCTTTAGCATGGATGGGCTGCCGCATAACATGAAGCGATCGTCTTTAACGTTGATCGGCGGTAGGCCTAATGACGTTGCCATTTTGCCAGACGTCAATGCATCCGTTAAGCGCCCTTGTGTATGGAATTCCTCGCGCGTCACAGTGGGGTAATAAAGTAATTTACCTTTTACCATGTCGCCAAAAAATTCATTCTCTGGCAACTCTTTTATAACATCTTGATAGGCAAGCTCAGACACCTCGCGGACGCCATGAGTGACAATCACCTTGTCGAAACGCTCGTAAACTTCAGGGTCTTTAATTACGCTCATAAACGGCGCCAGACCAGTGCCAGTAGCAAGTAAATACAGATGCTTGGCTGGTTTTAGAGCCTCAACCAAAAGCGTTCCAGTTGGTTTTTTGCTAACCAGTAATTTATCACCAGGCTGGATCTTCTGTAAATGCTTAGTAAGCGGGCCGTCTTGCACCTTAATGCTGAAGAACTCCATGTGCTCTTCATAATTGGCGCTGGCGATACTGTATGCTCGCATTAATGGTTTTCCGTCGATAACCATACCAATCATTATGAATTGGCCATTTTCGAAACGAAAGCCAGGGTCACGAGTGGTGGTGAAACTGAATAGGGTCTCGTTCCAGTGATGAACTGATAATACTTCTTCTTCGCGGATATTTGCTGCCATGATGTGTCTCTATTGCTTACAATTGTTCTCGCTTTAGCGAGTCTTATATAAGTTCACCAAACCAGGCGGAAAGGTTATAGACGTAGTGCCTATTTGTAAACAAAAGGCTCTGAAATAATTAGAATAGTTTTCACTTATTAAAGGTGTTTTTGTTATAAGTGCCTATAGTGTAAATCACCGCCTATCGTGCAATTTTCAAAGTTATGATGGAGCTTAGATTTAGTTTATCAATTCACCTTAACTGGATAGCTTTGGTTGTTTGTTTTCTGGCTTTTAAGTAGCATCTAAGTATGAATAGAAGTACCACAAAATTTTCCCATTTGAACACCTCTGGTGAAGCCAATATGGTTGACGTGTCCGACAAGCCAGATACCACCCGTGTTGCAATTGCTCAGTCTAAGGTAAAGCTGAGCATAGAGGTGTTATCGCGTGTTCGTGAGCAAAGTATTGCCAAGGGTGATCTTCTTGCCACCGCTCGAATTGCCGGTATCCAAGCGGCAAAAAAATGCTCAGATTTAATTCCTCTTTGTCATCCCTTGCCGTTGAGCAAGGCAACCGTGGATATTGACGAATACGCCGACGCTAACGGTCAAGGTTTACTGATCACAGCAAACTGTACGACTAGCGGCAAGACTGGTGTCGAAATGGAGGCGCTGACGGCAGCTTCGGTGGCAGCACTAACAATTTACGATATGTGCAAAGCGCTGGATAAAGGAATTGTGATTGAATCAATCATGTTGTTAGAAAAGCAAGGCGGTAAATCTGGAAATTGGGTGCGCAATGATTAACGTTTTGTTTTTTGCCCATTTGCGCGATATCGCCGGTATTAATCAAATTGAATTACCGCTTGGGAAAATGACGCATGTGCGAGATTTATTGAGCGGATTGCTGCCATACGTGCCGATTGAGCTGATCCAGGCATTAGATGATAAAACTGCGATGGTGTCAGTTGATCATAAGTACGCTGGCTGGGATGCACCTCTTACCGACGGGGTCGAGGTGGGTATTTTGCCTCCGGTGTCGGGCGGATAGCGAGCAATTAAGATGAGCGATGTAGTAATATGTGAGCACGATTTTAACGTTGGTGACGAGTACGCTAAGGTTTGTGCAGCAGCCCCAAAGTCTGGCGCGGTGGTCTTTTTCGTCGGGCTAGTACGAGATCTCTATGACCCTCAAAATTCGTCCGAGACAATCGACTTTCTGGAGCTCGAACATTACCCAGGTATGACAGAGTCACTTTGCCAAGAAATAATTGATCAAGCTAGACAGCGTTTTCCGTTTGATTTTGCTCGCGTGATTCATCGTGTTGGCCGAATCCATGCGAGCGAACAAATCGTTATGGTGGCGGTCGCTAGCCGGCACCGTGATAATGCCTTTCAGGCGAGTCAATTTATAATGGACTACTTGAAAACTCGCGCCACCTTTTGGAAGAAAGAGGTTGGCGTTAAGGGTCAGCAATGGCTTGGCCAAAAAGATAAAGACCTAAGCGCAACATTGCGTTGGGAAAAGAATAGCACTGAGCGTAAACAGCCCTGAGCGAGAATATGAACCAATGACTACCAAAGCACAATTTGCGCCGATTAATGTCGCTATACTGACAGTCTCAGATACTCGCTCACTCGAAAGTGATACCTCGGGTCAATATTTAGCTGACCAAGTAGTCGAGGTAGGTCACCAACTACTTGCCAGAGAAATAGTGATAGACGATATTTACCTTCTCCGAGCCAAAGTTTCTGAATGGATTGCAGACCCTAAAATACATGCGATCATTAGTACTGGTGGTACTGGTTTCACCGGTCGCGATAGCACTCCTGAAGCGCTTGGGCCATTGTTCGATAAGCAAATCGATGGTTTTGGAGAACTATTCAGACACTTATCGTTTAGTGATATCGGAACCTCGACAGTTCAATCGCGAGCGCTAGGCGGCATGGCTAATAATACTGTAATTTTCTGCTTGCCGGGCTCTACTGGAGCCTGCCGCATGGGTTGGAATGGCATTTTAAAAGAGCAGCTTGATAGTCGTCATCGCCCGTGTAATTTTGTCACACATACCAACGCCGGAAAATGATTACGCTCGCGCAAGCTCGCCAACAACTTCAGTGCTTACGTGCCGAGCTTGAAACTGAAAGTGTGCTAATCGCCAATGCATTAGGTCGAGTGGCTAGTGTTGATGTGATTTCGTCTTTGTCGATTCCTCCTGCTGATAATAGTGCTATGGACGGTTTCGCGGTTCGCGCGCGCGATTTAAATAGTCAGCGCACGCTATTGCCTATCTCTCAACGTATACCAGCCGGGATTGGGCCAGAACCGCTGATCGCCGGAACGGCTGCGCGCATTTTTACCGGTGGCGTTATGCCCGTGGGTGCCGATGCGGTAGTGATTCAAGAAAATTGTAACTACGACGAGCTAAACGTCACGGTGTTAAAGACTGTTTCGACTGGCGCCAACGTGCGTCCGAAAGGCCAAGATATTAACGACGGCGCGAAAGTGATTAGCGGTGGGCAAAAACTGAGTGCTATTGATATTAGTCTACTCGCCTCTATCGGACGCGCATCGGTAGAAGTTTATAAGCCAATTATAGTAGCCTTGTTTTCTACTGGCGATGAGCTAGTAGAGCCCGGGCAAGACCTCAAGGCAGGTCAGATATACAACTCCAATCGCCCACTGCTAGTAGCCTTGTGTCAGCAAATGGGTTTTTTATCCTACGATTGTGGCATTGTCGAAGACACCCTTGAGGCGACTAAGTTAGCCCTTATTGACGCGGCGAAAAACGCCGATGTTATTATTTCTAGCGGTGGTGTTTCAGTCGGTGAAGAAGATCATGTTAAACCGGCGGTTGAAGCCTTGGGCGAGTTAACGTTGTGGAAGGTTCAAATGAAACCA
Source organism: Gammaproteobacteria bacterium (assembly GCA_034110505.1). Lineage (GTDB taxonomy): Bacteria > Pseudomonadota > Gammaproteobacteria > Arenicellales > Arenicellaceae > Arenicella. The sequence continues at coordinate 3,121 of JAWUZB010000104.1, read as the reverse complement.
GGCAAGCCGGTGGCTTTTGGTAATGTTGATGGAGTTCCGTTTTTGGGGTTACCTGGTAACCCAGTGTCGTCCTTCACGGTGTTTCAATTGCTCGGTGTGCCACTTTTAAATAGCTTACAGGGTCAAAACGCAGTTGAACAAATTACCTACCCGGTGGCGGCTGCGTTTAGTAAACCAATAAGCTCCCGCGAAGAGTACATTCGGGTAAAGATTGAGCGAGATTCCAACGGTCATTTACACGCCAATCGTTTCCCAAACTTAAGCAGTGGTGTAATGTCTTCACTGTCATGGGCTGATGGCTTAGTCCGCCAAGATATTGATAACGCAATTGAGGTTGGGCAAAAGCTCGACTTTTTGCCCCTACGAGATGCCATGTTATGAGCTTAGATAAACCCAATCAAAGTACTAGTTCTGCGTCACCGCATGAATCAAAATTAGTCGACTCTTTCGATCGTCATATTCGTTACTTACGCTTGTCGGTAACCGATCGATGCAATCTTCGGTGCACTTATTGCATGGCCGAAGATATGACCTTTTTGCCGAAATCAAAGGTTCTGAGCCTCGAAGAAATGACCATGGTCGCTAAAGCATTCGTTGATCTAGGGGTTGAGAAAATACGGTTAACTGGCGGTGAACCACTGGTTCGAAACGGTGTTGTTGAGCTTGCCCAACAGCTTGGAAAGCTTAACGGATTACGCGAGCTGGTTATGACCTCTAATGGTGTTCTATTAGATAAGTTCGCTCAACCCTTACGTGACGCAGGTATGTCTCGCATCAATATTAGTATTGATAGCCTCAGAGAAGATCGCTTTAAAACGCTGACTCGCTTTGGAAATTTGGATGACGTGCTAAGGGGCATTGATGCGGCTCGCAATGCTGGCTTTGATAAAATTAAACTCAACACAGTCGTTTTGAAGGGTACCAATGACGATGAAGTTGTCGATTTAACTCAGTTTGCGGTCGACAAAGGTTTGGATATTTCGTTTATTGAAGAAATGCCATTGGGTGAAATAGACGGTCATAGTCGTATTGATACGGCCATTGATAACCGCTCGATTCGACAGCAACTAGAAGATAAATTTACCCTAGAACCGTCAGATTTCAGTGATATCGCGAGCGGCCCGTCTCGTTATCTTAAAATAGCCAATAGTGATTCGAAGGTGGGATTCATCTCGCCTATGAGCGATAATTTCTGTGGCAGTTGCAATCGGGTGCGTGTGACTGCTGAGGGTTTGCTGCTTTTATGTTTAGGTAATGAGCATTCTTTAGACTTAAAAGAGATCGTTAGAGATGACCCAGATAGATTAAAAGAGGCCATTATTGGCTCGATGCAGAGAAAACCTGAGCGTCACTACTTTGATCCAAAAGATATCACCATTACTCGTCACATGAGTGCCACCGGCGGCTAAGGTGATTCCGCTCGTAAATCAAAAGTACAAATACATTCTATTGTACTCGGCTAAGGCGGGTTGCACATCTCTGCGCTCGCTATACCTATCGCTACACCAAGATGAAATGAGCGAGGTTGAACGCGTCACTCTTGATTGGTACCACAACCTAAATGAAGTGCAGCCATTCGACAGTAACGCTGACTACTCAAATTATTATGTTTATAGCATCACACGTAACCCCTATAGCCGAGTGGTTAGCGCGTTTTTAGATCAATACGCCTATGCCCGCAACGCCGGTGTCGCAGCGATGATGGAGAGCTATCCACCGCAGTCGACGCCTAACAGCTTTATTCAATTCTTAGAGTATTTAGCTAGCGTGCCTGATGCTAAACGAGATACCCATTTCCAGACGCAAAGCTACTTTCCTTACGCGGACATGGTGGTCACTCCACAGATGAGCATTCGCTATCGATTACTTGGGCAAAAGCCAGATCACGCTTTTGCTATCAATATGGTTGGTGATATAGCTAAATTTAATAAAGTAAGCTTGAAAGCATTTAAGAAAATTTTTAGAGATGACAAGACTAAGCATATGTATGCGGTAGAACAGCTTATTAAAATTAAGCCTAAAAACTCATCGTTTTATGGTCAGAGCGACTTCCCATTAGCGGCTAGTTTAAGCTTGGATAAATTGGATAATATGGTCTACGCACCAAAACCTCAGGATTTTTATGGCGACCCACGCGCGATTGAATTGGTCGACCAAATTTATCAACAAGATTTCTTTCTATTTGGGTATACCCCAGGCAAAATTCCGCATAAGTCGGCATCTAAAGAAATTGAGCTTATTCCGGACGATTTTGAGTGGCAAATGTATTTGCGCTTAAACCCTGATTTACCGCTTGCCGGAATCGCTAATCAACGTTCTGTAATTCGACATTATTTAGAGTTTGGGCGATTCGAAGCAACCCCTCGTGCTTACACAATTGAGGCCCCCGAGGGTTTTGACTGGCAGTGCTATTTAGACTTAAATGCCGATCTTAAAGCACAAGGAATTTTGACCGAAGTGGCCGCGATTGAACACTATATTAGTTATGGCATTCGACAAGATCGCCCGATTTTTTGACCTCGCTATGATCTATACTATTAGATCCTAATTCATAACGAGCTAACTATTTTGGGCAATCATAAAGAAAAAATTCGCTATGTTGGCATCGACATTCTTCGCGGGTACTTGATTTTATTGGTGATGCTTGGGCATCTGGTGCTTGGCTCGGTTGATGAAAATATTATTCGTTACAGTATCTATGCTTTTCATATGCCGCTGTTTATCGGATTGACCGGTTATTTGATTAACCCCGAATCACTTCGATCTAGTTCTTTTTTTGATACTCTCATGCGCTACTGGTGGCGAGTGTTGTTGCCTTTTTCGTTTGCCTATCTGTTTTTCACCGGAACCCTCGTCTTTCATGCGTTTGAAGAAGGGCGCATCAGCGCCAAATTATTATTGTCGTTTATACACACCCCGTATTACCATTTATGGTTTATTCCAACACTAATGCTTTGGGTGTTGGCATTCGGTACATTACTGAAGTTACGTGTTCCAACTCTCTATGGATTGATATTTTTCTTAGCCCTCTCGCTGATATGGGCGACCGTGCCTAAAGCCCAGCAATGGGCGTTTTTAGCCCCAGTGCTAAGCAAGAAAGTCATCTATTTTTTCAGTTTTT
>JAWUZB010000103.1:0-12627 GCA_034110505.1 Gammaproteobacteria bacterium | reverse complement strand
ATTAAACAAGCTAAATTCTTTGCGCAGACAAAATACACGGGCCAAATTGCCAACTATCCTGGTTTTGCCTATCGGCCAAAATAAGTGCGGCATAACCACTTCAAACCCGGCGTCAATAAATTTATCGGCAAGTCGCAGCGTTGATTGCCCGATGCCAGGTAACTCTTGAATGATCACTATGATCGGCCCACTCCCTCGAGTGTAGACATCATGCTCAATTTTATAGCCACTGATGGTTTCAGCAGAGAAGCGAGTTTTTTTAAATTCTGTGATTTGAGTTGGCATAAAATTAGTGGTGGTAAGCCTATAAACAAGCCAAGTAGGTACAAGTATACCTCCTTAATGCGGAGAACAGGGCGGAGCAACAAAAGCAAATTAGGGAGAAAAGGTTCGGTGACCGCTACGCTTGAGAGTCAAAAGTCACTCCACACTCAGCTTTCCCTGATGTAAGTTGCCGTGAGCCCAACTACTGAATAAAAGTTGCTTATCAAAAGTCGCCTAAGATATGGCGGCTGGCGTAAGGCTTAAACAGAGATTTAGTGATACACTCTGGCCGATTTTGCCACTTATACACCCGCTTTCAATAGCCATCACATGTCGTTAATAAACCTTAAAAACGTAAGCGTCGCATTCGGCGCTGACCCCATTTTGGACCAAGCCAATTTAGTTATAGAATCTAACGAGCGTATCGGCTTGATTGGTAGAAATGGGGCGGGTAAATCAACCCTGTTAAAAATGATCGACAGCAAGGTATTACCTGATGACGGCGAGCTATTGATTCAACAAGGCACTATCGTTGGCCGCTTAGTGCAAGAAGTGCCCAGCGACTTAGATTTTGATATTCGCAGCGTGGTCGCCTTAGGCGATGACACTCTAGGCCAAGCCCTTGCCGACTATTACTTAGCTGGTGAAAGCGACATTGATACGCAAACCATTGTCACCGAGCTCGAAGCATGGGGGCTTGATGTACAAGTTAAAACACTGTGCTCTAGGTTTGATCTAGACCCTGAAGCGCAGTTTTGCGATTTGTCGGGCGGAATGAAGCGCCGCGTGCTAATGGCTAGAGCTTTGGTCAAGCAGCCTGACATTCTATTGCTAGACGAACCAACCAACCATCTCGATATTGAGACAATTCTATGGTTAGAAACGCTGCTACTTGGGCTCAACGTAACGATGATCATCATTTCTCACGATCGTAGTTTCATTGATAAACTCTCTACCCGAATTATTGAAATAGACCGAGGCTTAATTACCTCGTACCCAGGTAATTTTCAAACCTATCTAGCAACCAAGGCTAAAGCATTAGAAGACGAAGACGTAGTCAACGCCAAGTTCGATAAGCGACTGGCTCAAGAAGAAGTGTGGATTCGCAAAGGCATTCAAGCTCGACGAACCCGCAATGAAGGTCGAGTGCGAGCATTAAAGCAAATGCGTGATGACCGCAGCCAACGCCGCGAGCGCCAAGGTACCGCGAATATTAGTTTGAACGCCGGTGGCGGCAAATCTGGTAAAGTGGTTATAGAAGCGGAAAGCCTACGTGCTAGTTTTGATGGCCGAGTGATTATGCGCGACTTCTCTTGTCGTATTTTGCGCGGTGACAAAGTTGGCATTATCGGCCCCAATGGTTGTGGCAAGTCAACGCTGATTAAAATTTTGACGGGCGAAAACCAGCCGCATGGCGGCAAGATCAAGATCGGTACAAACTTAGAAATCGCCTATCTCGATCAACATCGCTCAGAGATTAGAGATGACTTAAGCGTTCAAGATAACGTCTCGGGTAATAACGAGATTACTATTAACGGGCAAACAAAACACATCATGGGTTACCTGCAAGACTTCTTGTTTAGCCCATCACGTGCCCGTGCACCCGCCGCCAAATTATCCGGTGGTGAGCGTAATCGACTAATGTTAGCTAAGCTATTTACTAAGCCGTTTAACTTTCTGGTGCTCGACGAACCGACTAACGATTTAGATTACGAAACCTTGGAATTACTCGAACAGCTATTGATGGACTATACCGGCACTTTATTGCTGGTAAGCCATGATAGAACCTTCTTAGACAATGTTGTAACCAGCACTATTGCCTTTGAGGGCGATGGCGAAGTGCATGAGTATATTGGTGGCTACGAAGACTGGTTACGCCAAAAACGCGATAACTCGGAAAAAACTGAACCCACAAAAAAGAAACAAGAGTCAAAAGCCGCCGCACCTAAAGCGAAAAAATTAAGCTACAACTTACAGCGTGAACTTGAGCAACTGCCGAAAGAAATAGACAAGCTGGAAAAAAAAATTGAAGCGATTACCCTAGAAATGGCAAAGCCTGAGTTTTATCAGCAGGACAAATCGATAGTTAGTCGGGCCGGTAACAACTTGAGAGAGCTGCAAGAACAGCTCGACAAGTGCTTCGTACGCTGGGAAGAGCTAGAGTCTTAGCAGAGACTAGAAGTCATGCTAAGGTTTCAAAATTAGTGCTCTAGCTCTGGCAAAAACGCCGGTATAAGCTGTCTAGAACGCTACCGCCGAGGCTCGCACGGCTCCCCTCTCGGCAGCCCAAAATGTACCGACTACATTTTTCATGCCGATATCTCGTGCTTCAATTGCCATATTTTTTGCTGGATTTTCACCAAATCTGTTAATAGCAAAAGACTTGCTAACGCTTTCTCCTTCCGCATCAGGCCAGTTGGCTTCCCAGTACCAAGACTCCTTAATGGTTCCATCCTTTAGCTCATAAGTTTTTCTGTATTTGTAAACGCCGGTGATTCCAGTCTTATTGTTGCGCCGTTTAATACTGCAAAACTCCTTACGACTAATCGGCGGGTTTTCGATAATAAATCGATCGCGAAACGCCATCGCCTTAGCCAGGGCTAACTCTCTGCCTTGATATTTTTTATCAGTGAAATTTTTGACGTGCCGTTTACCATAGCGGCGTAAACTAACTCTCCATGAATGCGCGTTTTGCCGCTCGCAATCAATTCTAGAGATGCCGTAAAGCTGTTTACAAGTTCTATTATTCTTGTCCATATCATCTACTCTTTTTACTTAAATCAGATCAAGCGAGATCGATATATCGCTCAAACTTTACACAACTCAATTACACCGCTTTAATCCGGCAGCTAGCATTATTTGGATAGCAAAGATCATGCCAAAGCGCCGAAACCGAACACTTTGGCATTACTTAACCTAAGCTTAGCTATCGAAAACAGATGAAATAAGCTCACCTAGTTTATTCAGAGTGCAGGTAACACTACCCAAGTCTTCGCCGGAAACGTTATTAGCAAGTCGCATGCGATATTGCAACGTTCGACTTGAAATATCGTGATCAAGGTCTTGCGAAGTTAGGCCACTGTTGTCGACAGAGATAACAAGCGCTGATTGCTTGCGCTCTTGTAACGCTGCTGAGGCGCAACGTTGGAGATCCTTGTCAGCGCTTGTCGCATGCGCACTAGATAAATTAATAAGACATACTGTAAAAAGACTAATAATTCGAAAATAAAACATAAGAAACTTCCTGCAATAGCGTTTAGATTAAGTGGGTATTAACCGTCCGACTCTATTTTCACTTGAAACAGATTTCGGCCACAGCTGAACGTTAAACGCCTGCAAATACTTTTAATAATGAAGAATTTTTATTCTCAACATAACCGGCTTACATATGATGCAACGATTTGGTGCAAGACGCTTTTCCATAATCGGGCATTGCGGTTGAACTGTTTGGCCACACTTGATTTTGACCTGCACTAAAAAAGTGCAGGCTCACCTTACTGAGCGCAACAAAAAAGCGAATTGGCAGGAAAAATAAACCAATTAAATCTAAGAATTAATTTTAACCGAGTCTAAAACTCAGCAATGGGTGCCTCGCTCGGGTGAATATAATGATATTTACATAGTAATGATCGAAATAGAGATGAGTGCGTGCGACGAAATCTTCGATGAAAAAGCTAACTAACCGCAACCAAGCCCATGACGATATACGCCACAATTGTTATTGCTCCACAGAATAGTGCATACGGAAGTTGAGTTTTGACGTGATCGAGAATGTCACAACCGGCGGCTAATGACGAGACTGCGGTGGTATCCGAGACCGGCGAGCAATGATCGCCGAACACCCCGCCACCCAGTACGGCGGCTAATACTAGTGATGGAGGTAACTCTAAATTAATCGCGATTGGCATGGCAATCGGTACTAGTAAAGCAAATGTACCCCACGATGTGCCTGTCGTGAACGATGCGAATGCACCGGCAATAAAGATCACCGCGGGGACTAAAAACAATGGTAGATAGTCGGCCACTAGGCCAGAAATAAAAACGCCGGTGCCAAGCTCTTTAACACTCGCTCCGAGCGCGATCGTCAACAATAATATCGCCACCAGCGGTAAAATCTCGGCCACACCTTTGAAGCCCTCATTAACTAATTGACGATGGCTAAATTGAGGTTGGCTCAATAACATCATAAAGGCGACAAGCAAGGCGGCGATGGTTGCGTAAAGCACCGATGCGGAACCACTGCCGGCCATAATATCTCCATTACCAGTCCAGAACATAAAACCGATCATACCGAAGACAATCACCGCTAGCGGCACTAACATGTCTTTTGCGCGCCCGCCTTGTATCTCTATTTCACTGTTTTTTTTCTCGATTGGAGCATTTTTAGCAACTAATTCGACTGTCGCTAACGGACCATAAACCTTACCCGTCCATACTGTATAAAACACCACAATTAGAGTCGAGATCGCATAGATATTCAATGGCACCGTGGCCAACAAAACGCTGACCGCCGACTGCTCCATTTGGTAGGGGGCGATAATACCGAGTACAAACGCACCCCAACCGTTAAGTAAGATCAAAATACAAATAGGGGCTGAGGTGCTGTCGATAATATAAGCCAAACGCTCGCGGCTCATATTGAACTTATCAAATAAACCACGCGATACAATACCGGCGGTTAAGACACTCAAATTCGACTCAATGAACACCACCACACCGGTAATGAACGTCATTAAGCCAGTTCGGCGAGCGTTACTTGCGAGGCCACTGTTAACCATTTTTTGTACTGTGGCATTCACCCCTCCAGAAAAGCGCATGAACGCAAGCACCGCACCAATCAACATACTGAACATCAGTATTCTTGCGTTACCAGCATCCGTAAACACCGAAATAACACGCTCAATCGATTCAATGAAGCCGTTAAACGGAGAGTAGTTTCCGGCCTGAATTCCGAGTAGATACTCTGATGTGAATACCGCTAAAACTAAGGCGCCAACTACTTCCTTTCGCCATAGAACAAACACTATGGCTACCGTTGCTGGTAATAAAGTTAACCACTCTGGCATTATAAAACCTCTCGTAAACGTTCGAGTCCGTCGCTCAAATCATCGATTAAGTCTTGCGTGTCTTCTAGGCCAATATGCAAACGGACCAACCTTCGCTGTAGCGACCACGGCGCGACAGTGCGCTCAGAGGGCGCGCTACCAACCGGAAGAATAAGACTTTCGTAACCACCCCATGAAAAACCCATCTTAAAATGTCGCATATTATCGACCATAGCCGCCAGCGCCTTAGCATTACTGTCGCTCAAAACAAATGAGAACAAACCATTACCGGCGCAGAAGTCTCGTTTGAAAAACTCATGCCCTGGGCATGATTCGAATGCAGGGTGCAGCAAACGCTCAACCAAATCGTGTTGCTCTAGCCACCTTGCGACAATCATCGCATTACGATCATGCTCGCGCATTCGAACGCCTAATGTGCGTACGCCACGCAAGGCGGTGTAAATATCGTCAACCGAAGCGCACTGACCTAATTCATAGCTACGGTCACGCAGTTGTGGCCAATGCTGTTGGTTAGCGCTGGCCACACCAAGCATTACATCGGAGTGACCACTAATATATTTAGTAGCCGACTGTATTGAGATATCGACACCGAAATCCAATGGCTTAAAATTTAATGCCGTCGCAAACGTATTATCAATCATTGTGACAATATTGTGCCGCTTAGCGACCTCAGTAATACTCGGCACGTCTTGAACTTCCATGGTTAAACTGCCAGGCGACTCAAGAAAAATCACACTGGTATTGGATTTTACCAGAGCCTTAATATTTGCGCCTATCATTGGATCATAGAAGCTCACCTCTATGCCCATTCGAGCAAGCGTGCCACGACAAAAGTTTCGCGTTGGTTGATACACCGAATCGACCATCAGCAAGTGATCGCCAGCCTTTAAAAAGGATAACAAACAACTGGTAATTGCCGCCGTACCACAGGCGTAAACGTAGCTACCCGCGGCGTTCTCAAGTTCACACATAGCATCATTAAAGGCGAAGGTGGTTGAGGTGCCTCGGCGTCCGTAATACTCACTAGTGGCAATAGCGCTGTCAAATAGGTAGGCTTGCTGGCGACCAGCTTGCGCCATCTCCGACATGCTCTCAAAGACAATTGTCGAGGCTCTGGATATTCGCGGGTTGACGGCCGTACCGGTGTATTTCTTACTACGGCCAGTGGCGACTAGTATGGTGTCTTTTTTCATCAACAAACTATAACCTATCTTTCAACCAGCTTTGAACTAGCACAGCAGATTAAATCACCAGCGACTAGGCTTGAGTTGCTCTGACTGGTTTAGCAAAAATTTGCTGTATCACCAAGCCCGCTATAATGAGACATAAACCGACCAGCGTGCTACTTAGAATCTCTTCCTTCAGTAACACACTGATAAGCACCAACGATAAGAACGGTGATATAAAAATCAGGTTGGCGATTCGCGCGGTATTTTCAGCTAACTTCATCGCTTTAAGCCAAAGAATGAAGGCCAGACCCATCTCAAAAATGCCCACATAAAAACCACCCGCGAGCGCCTGCCATGGCGAATTGAAAAGCGAGCCGAGATCTCCAGTGATGTAGGCCACGACGATGATCAGTGGTAGTGCGAAACTGAAATTCAAACACAAGCCGACAATCGGCTGACGTTGATCTTTCTGATTTAAGATCCAATATAACGACCATACTACGGTGCTCGCGAGAGCCAATAACACACCCTTAATATTAGCAAAATTGAGACCCAGAACATCCCCTCGGGGAGCAATCATTAGCACCCCAAAGTAACACAAGCCAGCGGCCACCATGTCGAATCGACTTAAGCGCTGACCGAGCAACGGCACCGCTAATAGCGTCATCACAATCGCCCAACTGTAATTTAATGCTTGCGCTTCTTGAGCGGGTAATGCGTCGTAGGCCGAGAATAGCAAAAGGTAATATAATGCTGGATTCATCAGGCCAAAAATCAGTGACCACACATAGTCTTTTTTAGACAAACTAAATAGAGTTTTAGCTCGGCCCTGCACTAACAATATGCCAATTAAGAACAGCCATGAAACTAGCGACGCCAGCAGTATCAACTGTAGTGGCGTAATGTAGTTCAAGCTTAACTTGAAGGCGGTAGCTACCGTAGACCAACAGAGCACGGCCGCGAGGCCATAAAGGATCGCGTGTTTCTGTGATTTTAATGCGTTTGTCAAAGTAAGCTAGCCATCGTAAGAGTTTAGTGAACATTACCACGGGGTGGTGATTTCATATACCGACTTTACACCCCAAAGGAGCCCCTGAAAATTGAGAGTCTAATTAAAAACAGAGCCGTTATTAAAATGAAGCCACACTACTACCTATCACTCGCTTGTTGTTTAAGCTTAACCGCTTACGATAGCAGTGATCAGCAAACCACGGCGAGCAAGCAACTCAGCATAGCCAAGTATCTTCGGCACCGAATTTATCATCTTTAATTGGCCAACTATCAGAGTCTCGCTTGACAACCGAAGGATAATTAAATACTGTTTTTAAAAACAGTATTTAATTATCCTTCGTCAAATGGCAGCTTATGAATCAACCTCTTCCTAACAAATATTACTTAAATCACGCTCACGAGTTATTTGATTTCGTCACCAAGCAATGTCAACCATTGCTAATGGCTGAGCACAAAGATTACATGCAGGGAATAAGCGTATTGAGTGAAGATGCTCAATGCCTACTGATTCGGTGTTTAACTCGCAAACCAAAATTCATTAAACTTGCCTCGCTTAATTACGTCGAGATCATGAATTTCGAGATTGCGCTAGTTGAGTTGCTAGAAAATAATTATCTCAGATTCGCTAATCACAATGATTGGCTTCAACTAAGCCATGAGCTGACTAAGCCGCAACTCATTAAAAGCCTGATCAACGCACCTATTAAAATAAAGTCATCAAGCAATAAGGCCGAGTTGGTGGGTCATGCTAAACAATATGTCAGTGGCCGAGAAGCACATTTATCATCACTGCTCAGCAGCACCGTTATGCATAACAATAAGCCGTTAATCGAGTATATTTTCTTTTTGTTCTTTGGCGATATCGGCAACCGTTTTCAGCAATTTGCAATGCGCGATTTAGGCGTTATGAAGACACGAAAAGAATCAAAAATCGTTGCTCGTTTCGAAAATATCACTGAAGCTCAGAGTGCTTTTGAACTGCAAAGGCGGCGACGAGATTTCACCGAAAATCCGATCGCGCTAAAAGAACAGACAGCCGAGTATTTACTCAGTTGTGATGTTATCGGCCAAAGTGCAAAAGAAACCCACGACCGCTTATTACTCAATGTAGGTAATCAACTGATCGACTCTGATGCAGAGAAAGCGATCGCTCTTTGGAAATTATCAAACGAGCCGGCGGCGATAGAAAAATGGGTCAGGGAGAGTTATAAGCGTTTCGACAAAAATCACTTAGAGACAACTCTATTGAGAATGAGAGAGTCCGACCTCGCTCCGCCAAGCAAGATATTCATTGAAGATTTTTATGCTCGCAAGTATCAGGGGAAACGAACTAGTATTTTCACTGACATGCTGCGCGAAACTTCAAACACGATTGCTCTAGACGAGGCTTTTACTAACGATGTTGAAGACGGTGTAATCGCTCATTATAGAAAAAGCGGAATCGACGCCTACTTTACTGAGAATAGATTTTGGCGTGTATTATTTGCACTAAGCTTTTGGGATCTACTGTTTGGTCGAAAACAGACTCAATTTTCGGAGTTTGATCGCTTACCTGTTCAGCTCAAAAACAATAGCTTCTACACGCTGCAAGAGGAAAAGATAGAGCAGTGTCTAGCGCTATTCACAAGCGCCGATTTGAGTGATAAAGCAAGACTACTATCAACGCTGACTAAACGATCGGTGATTCACTATGGAAAGCCAAATGGTCTTTTCAAATGGTCGCCAGGTTTGCTTAATACAATACGCTTAGCCATCGCCAATCAGAATGCTCCCGCCTTAGCGACCGTACTAAGGCGCATGGCAAAAAATTATGTTAACAGCAAAGATGGCTATCCAGATTTAATGGTTATCGAAAATAAGCAACTTCGATTTGAAGAGATCAAAGCACCTGGCGATGTATTACGCGCAAATCAACTAGTCAGTATTAACCGACTTAGAAATGCCGGAATTGAGGTTATTTTAACCCAAATTGAGTGGGCGACTAATCCACAACAAACCTATGCGGTTGTTGATATCGAAACCACTGGCGGCCGTAGAGGTGGAAATGCGATTACTGAGATAGCCGTAGTCAAAGTAAGAAATCAAGAAGTCGTTAGCGAATGGTCTAGCTTGGTAAACCCGCAACGACCTATACCTGGCAACATCACTCGCTTAACAGGGATCGACAACAGCATGGTCGCCAGCGCACCAATTTTTGCTGAAATAGCCGATCAACTTGAGCAGCAATTGCAAGGGGCGATCTTTGTTGCTCATAACGTCGGCTTTGATTATGGTTTTATCAAGGCCGCATATGCGTCGATCAATCGGTCGTTCAAAATGCCGAAATTTTGTACCGTTAGCAATACTCGAAAATCTTTTCCGGGTTTGAAGTCTTATAGCTTAGGCGCCTTGACCGAGCATTTTGATATCGACTTAGTGAGTCATCATAGAGCCCTGAGCGATGCAAAAGCCACGGCTGACTTGCTTAGATTAATTCAGCAAGTTCGCCAACATCAATCAATCGTTTGAACTTACTGGTCTCCGAAAAAATATTCTATCAGCTTAGCTTGAATCCAACAGCCACATGTCAGCATGCAAATATTGCTAAACTATTGCAAAATTAAAGAGCCATAAAATGATAAACAAACGTGCGGTGATTCAAGTTCTGGTGATCTTCGCCTGTGCTGTTGTTATCTGGTTTTTGCGACCGCAGAACGTCGAAGGGCATTATGGCTTTTGGTCGTTGCTGCCTGCTGTTCTAACAATTGTCACCTGCTTTCTGACTCGAAACGTTTTACTGGCATTATTGTTTGGCGTATTTACTGGCGGTTTAGTAAGCGGCCAACTAAACATTATTAATGCCTTTCTAATACCCAGTCTCGGCAGCGAAAACTATGCGCAAATGCTACTAGTCTATCTATGGGCGCTAGGCAGCTTGCTAGGCTTATGGAACCGCAATGGTGGTGCGCGCCGCTTTGCCGAGAAGCTCGCTGAGCGATTCGTTAATTCACGCATCTCAGCAAAGGTATTCACATGGTGCATGGGCGTTTTGTTTCATCAAGGTGGCACTATTAGCACCGTTCTCACCGGCACAACAGTTAAACCTATTACAGACAAACATGGTGTCGCACACGAAGAACTCGCTTATGTAGTCGACTCAACGGCTTCACCGATTGCGACAATTATCCCCTTCAACGTTTGGCCTATTTATATCGCAGGCTTGATTACTATCGAGCCACTCAGCGCCATCATCTCGAGTAAAGAGGACGCGATTAAAATGTTTCTGTTTGCCATTCCATTTAATTTTTACGCCTGGATCGCGGTGAGCATGACCTTATTATTCTCTCTTGGCCGGCTGCCTTTGTTTGGCACCCCGATGGCTAAGGTTGTTGAACGAGTTACCAGCACAGGTGCGCTCGATGCTCCCGGCGCACAACCTATGGCGGCATCAGAACTTACTGAGTCAAAATTGCCGGTAGGATATAGTGCATCAATGATCGACTTTTTATTACCGATTTTAGTGCTGCTCGGTTTTTGTATTGTGCCTTGGGCTGCCGGTGGCAGCCCGCTAGTTTTCGAGGGCTTTGGTGCGGCCGTGGTAGTTGCTTTTACTACCAGTATTATTCGTGGAATGGAAGTTTCAACCGCCTTCGACGCCATGATACAAGGTATAAAAGGAGTTACCATTGGTGCGATTGTTCTTGGCCTAGCAGTCACTTTAGCAACCGTTTCATCAGCACTCGGCACTGCCGACTTTGTAATTCAAAGCACTTCGGGGTTGTTAATGAGTTGGCCGTATATTCTGCCTAGCCTGTTACTGTTTATATGCATGTTTGTGGCGTTCTCAATTGGCTCTTCATGGGGCACCTATGCGGTAATGTTCCCGGTCGCTTTACCGTTAGCATTAGTGCTATCGCAAGACCCAACCTATTTACTGCTGTGCTTTGGAGCGATTATGGGCGGCTCAGTATTTGGTGACCAATGCTCACCAATATCAGATACAACAATCTTGTCGTCTCTAGCGTGCGGGACGGACTTGATGGACCATGTAAATACTCAACTGCCTTTAGCAATGATAGCGGCCGTCTTGTCGGCTGTGATCTATCTATTAATTAGCATTATCGTTTTATATTAGTTTTTAAGAAATTCAGCATAGGCCTCGATGGTCACCTGATCGCCGACTAACGGAACGAATTTATCCATGCCAAAGTCTGAGCGTGAGAACGCGCCTTTAGCCGAAAATCCAAGTGTATATTTACCGCTTAACATATTACTTGCACCTCCGTTAAAGGTCGCCGTGACAGTAATTAATTTTTGCACTCCCCGCCAGTTCAACTGACCGCTGAATTCAAACTCAGTATCGCTTATTGGTCGCACTGAGCTGCTCGCAAACTTGGCCTGAGGAAATTCTGCTTGGCGAAACCAGGCTCTACCCATTAAATCATCTTTCAAATCGGGATCGTTGATATCTAAAGAGTCAATTTCAATAATAGCGCTTAGCGTTGCTGCAGCGATATTGTCAGGGTCAAATTCAAGAGATGCATCGAATTTATTGAATCGCCCAACATAAGTGGATAAGCCTAAATGTTGTATCTTAAATAATAGTGTCGCATGCGATGTATCTAAGGAGTACTCCCCAGCCTTAAGCTTAACCACATCAGATTCTACTTTTGGGGTTATTAAAGACACACAAGCAGAGAGTAATCCGCAGCTTAAAAGAGTTAATAGAATTATTTTTTTCATTCAGAGTCTCTGATTTTGTAGCTAACAAAGCTTAGCCTAGATTTGCGCGAAATTAGGTAGGCCAGACAGCCCATGAAGATGGTCGGAATGGCGGCGTAGAATTGCTGAGGGTCGTTAATAGCCGAGAGCACAGCAAAGATAACGGTGCAGGCGACGAAGATAATAGGTGCCCACGGGTACCATGCTGAGGTGGGCCGCTCTTGCAAGCGCCAATGCCGAACAAACAGACTCGTCACGGCTAACGCTAAACAAAGAGAAAGAGTAAACCCGAGGTACGACAATAGGCCTCGTAAATCCGCTATCAAAACGAGCATGATGGAGGTGGCCACTTGAAGTAGAATCGACATTCTTGGAGGCTGCGCGGTCTTAGCCGCAAAAAACCTTGGTAGCGCTCC
>JAWUZB010000102.1:0-9017 GCA_034110505.1 Gammaproteobacteria bacterium | reverse complement strand
CAACTAAGAACTCAACTACCAACTCAACAACGAACGCACCTACGAAGTTAGAAACGGTCGACTTGAGGGTAAGGTTCTAATAGACTCACAGCTTAGATCGAGAACAGAATTATTTAATTAAAAAACCGCCACTAAACCATTGATTTTAATATAATTTATCCAAATAAATCTAACTAGCGCTGTGAAATACACGAGTTCAATGTAGGCCTTTATTACTGAATAAACTCTCTTAGATCAAGACTAAATTTCTTCATTGATTGGGGGTGTAAATACATCATATGCCCAGCATCATAATGCTTG
Source organism: Gammaproteobacteria bacterium (assembly GCA_034110505.1). Lineage (GTDB taxonomy): Bacteria > Pseudomonadota > Gammaproteobacteria > Arenicellales > Arenicellaceae > Arenicella. The sequence goes on along the minus strand of JAWUZB010000102.1, from coordinate 8,717 downwards.
AGGGTGATGTTGCTACGCAGTTTATTCGGTAACTCCATATGCTCAAGAAAGTAATCGGTGGCACCATAGGGAGTCGCCAGATCATAGTAACCTTGCTGCACTAACGCCCGCAATTTTGGTTTTTGAATCATCGCGTGATTTAAATCCACCCCGGTATTAGCAATTGGTATTTTATCGTAGTCAGTGGCTCCAGACTGTGCGTGGCTTTGATCCCAATTACGCCATAAGCCACCTGAGGTAATGTATCTGCGATCGGTCTTTACACCAAGCTGTTGACGGTAATAGTGTAAGTGCCAATAAACCCACGACCTAGTCAGCGCCAGTTACCTGCATAATAATACGTCTCCAGCACACTCGGAGATAAACCATGCACAAAGAAAATCAATCAGAACCGCTTTCTACAACCTGGCGTAGACATGTCCGGGACTGGCAAACAACAGAACAAAGCCAGAGTGCGTATTGTAAAGCACACAATGAGAATTACCACTGCTTCCTTTATTGGCGGCGCAAGCTTGTCGGCACGACTAAAGATAAGACAAAGCCTTTTCATAAGTAGTGTGCCGGCAGTAGCCGTGAAAAAAATAGTGTTGCCGTCTACCCACACGCTACCGTTTGATTCAAAGTGCATCGGCTCTTTTGCTTTTGCTTTTTCCTGAGGTTACTCTGCTGATTTTTCGGTATCATCTGCAGCATAAGCAGAAAGGCTTAGACAAGCGAACAGACAGATAAGTAATCGACTGATATTTTTCATTAAATTAAACTCCGTGTTTTTACTGCTTATTAGAACGTGCCAATTAGAACGTGCCAATAGTGTGCTGTACAAATAAACAATAATATTAGCTGATGTCGAGGCGGCGATGGGTACGTTTAATTTTGATAACGGCGTTCTTAGCAACATCAGCCTCGGCTGCAAACGAGGCCCAATTACTTACCGCCTCAGTTACTTCACTGATAATACCTTTTGCTAGCCGAGCTTTAATCCCAGCGCTCATGGCCAATGCCAATAGATCGCCTACGACAAACGCACCTCGCTTGCCGTTAATACTCATTTGATGCATACCTGTCCATGCGCCATCAGGGTTGTATGAATAGACCATGTCGAACGCAGGAGCGAGCCGCCATTGACCGGCTTTATCCATCAAGTAGGCAATATTTTTTACATGATCGTCTTGGTTGCGAGCCAGAACATTAAACACAGTTCGACGAAACTGTTGCTCGCGTTCGACCATACTGAGATCAAGTCTAGCAATAACCAGAAGCGCCTGTTCATACGAATATACGCCAGCTTGGTTGAAGTCATAATGCATTATCGCACCTAACGATTGCATGTGCAGCTTTTGTCCGCTATCGGTGCGGTCAAAACGTTGGGTCATAAAATGCGCGCGTCCGCCTTCGTGGTGCAATCGAGATTCACTCATATTAATGCCGGCATCTAGCGCCATTAAATAATAAGCGAATTCGATTTTCCCATAGCCTTGTGGGTCAGCTAACTCTTTATCGCGATTGCCACTGACGCCGTCAAATTTTATCAACCAATTACTAAATCCCGAATCTTGATTCACTTGGCCCGAGCGGAACTCATCTGTTTGCGAGTTCCATGCAACAATAGCCTTAGCTCTGGCACCGCCGGCTGAGGTACCGACCCGAATAATGTCTTCTATTGGCGCCCTGTCGTCTTTGCCCGTTAAGGTTACGCTTAACTGCTGGCGTTGGCTTAGCACTTGATTTGCCAGGCTAACCAGTTCGGCTACGTTTAGCTCGACATCACCGCTATTACGCTTAGGCATCACTGGTTGAAATTCTAGTGCGCCCATACCTCGTTTGCCTAGATAACAAAGTCGTTCGACTGGGTTAAATGACTGTGGGCTGCGCCCTATTCTGGCCAGCCAGGCATCTATTAAGGCATTGCCGAACTTGTCGGGTAAAGAGTCAGCCAATAAACCAGGCAAACCACTAAAGGTGCCTCGTGCTAAAGTCGGAAATTCATACGGCGTCAGCCGCAAAGGCATGGTTAGTGGCGCCACCTGAATATTACTTTGAACAAATTCAGGCGCGTATTGAAACACCCCTATGTCTCGCTCCTTAATCCATGATACGGCGCCAATACGACGCCCCCACAGCATCACATTTGCGTCGGTCACCTTGCCTTACCGCTAGTCGCTTGGGTGGCGATCAATTTTAATTCAATCATCGTCACTTACGTCGTCTGCCGACGCATCAGCATTGTCATCCCAAGACCAAGGTTCTTGGTCTGACGCCCCGGCTGCGCTCTTTATCGAACGGTTGACAGAACTAGCTCGCTTACGTTGCTTGCCACCAAGTTTAACCCGCTCTATAGGACGAACGCTGTGCGTTGGAAACAAAGTGGCTAAGCGGTCAGCTATGTCATAGACCTTGAGTACCCTGATAAAGGTGTCGAGCGAGACTGTTTCACCAGCTTCCATACGCGTTATAGTTCGGCGCGACACCCCTGCCTCAGAAGCGACCGCCGACTGGCTTAAATTTTCACTTAATCGCATTTGCTCAAGCTGATGGCCAAGCGCTTGAATAGACTGTTGTGACGACGCCGTTTTAAAATCATGATAATGCGCCATAGTTTGCCTCTATTTGATAAATAAGTCTTATATGAGTAATATATTACACATTAAGAAAAAATTATCAAATAATTAATAGGCAATATATGTCTCGAAATAGACAATAAATACTTTTAATGCGCAATATATGTCTTACTATTCTTTTAAAACCAAAGGCTAATCGATTGAAGCCGCTAACTGCAATATCTCCTTAACAATGATCGGCCTATTAGCCTCATCAATGCTATGCCCCATCCCATCTAGCAAGACCAACTTGGCGCCGGCCACTAACTCAGCGGTATGCTCACCGGCCTGAAACGGGATTAATGTATCTTCTTTTCCGTGTAGCACTAGCGTTGGCTGCTTAATCGTCTTCAGAAGCTCAACACGATCACCCGAGTCAGCAATGGCCCACAATTGCCGAGCGCCGCCATCTGGGTAATGAGAACGATCATAAGCTCTGGCAATTCTTTGACGCAGTAGTTCTTGGTTCATTGTCAGCGTGCTGCCGCCAAACTTTCGAATTAACGCAACCGTGCCACTAATCACTTGGTCACGCGTTTTACCATTCGCTGAAAAATCGATTTCAACGCTACTCTCAGGTAGGTGCTTGGCACCACTGGTCGACATGATTGAGGTTAACGATGCAACTCGTAACGGATACTTGGCCGCCATTATCTGCGCGATCATGCCGCCCATCGACACGCCCACTACGTGAGCACGTTCAATGTTTAGATACTCGAGCAAACCATTAGCATCTGCGGCCATGTCATCAAGCTTATACGGTGCGCCAAGAGAAAAGCCCAGTTTGTAACGAATGCCGGTAAATATTCCTGGGGTCGGTAAGTCGTTAAGCTTCTCAGACCAACCGACATCTCGATTATCAAACCGAAGCACACGGTAACCCGCATCAACCAAACCAAGCACCAGCTGGTCATCCCAAGTAATTAATTGCGCGCCTAAACCCATTACCAACAAGATAGTGCCATTCGTCGGCTCACCAAAGTCTTGGTAAGCAATGCTCAAACCATTGGCATGCGCAGTATAGGTTGGATACTCAACGTGTCTGATTTCACTAGCACTTGAAACTGTAGCGAAACTAAACGTTAATAGAACGAGTAAATATGAGGGCAAATGACGCATAGTGTTTTTACTTTGATAAGGAGGATAAGTTTGGGCCAGAATTAGCCCTTAAAATCCGAGGGTCGAGGCCTGACATGTGTGCTTCAGTATAAACTCTGCACCAGTGTAATAGCTTGGTTTTGTTGCACATATTGATTTGCGAGTTTTCGTACTCGTATGGAGTTTGATAGTCTAGCGTTGCATGGAGTCTTGTGCCGTTATAGTAGCGCAATAATTATCTCAGTTTGTAATGAACCTCTAATTTAAGCTCGCATCAACCGCTGCAAGTTCTGCTTAAAGATGTAAATCAAACGCCAAACATCAGCATAAATCGAAATCAAACTATGGTGACTTATTAACGGTCGTTCAGAGTATGTCAGAGGCGATTGTGTGGCGCAAATTTGCCTAAGCGGTCAGTCGACGTTGACTTAATCCCTACTCCTAGAGTACTACTTGAGAACTGACTCTAGAAGTAGGGGAACGCTGCGTCTATCGAAGAGCTCAGGAGACCATACGTTTGAACGCACTACGGTGCTTATCTACAAAGTGATGCTTCAGAGCTCCGGCAATGTGAGCTCCCAATATGATATACACCAAATACTGCAGTATATATTTGTGAAACGTTCCCCATATTATATAGGCTTGGCTCTTTCCCCAAAGAGGCTGCAATTCCCATCCGAAGAAATAGCTTGGAAAACCGTGAAAACTAGTCATAACATAGCCAGTAACCGGCATAGCGATTAATAAGACGTAAAGTGCAATGTGAGCTCGGTGAGCCCACTTACGCTCAGAGGGTTTGAGAGTTGCATCCAGTACAGGGCGCTTCGATTTCCTATTCCATAGCAGCCTGAACACCAGCAAGCCTAGAATGGTAACGCCTATCGTTTTATGAGTGACATAGTATTCATTTCGGAACCATGCGTCTTCGGGAATCATGGTTGTGAAAATCCCCATCGGAATGAGCGATAAAAAAAGAATTGCGGTAATCCAATGGACCATTCGTGAGACCATTCCATAACGTTCAGGCTCATTCTTTGCAGGAAGGTTGAGTACTTCAACGCTTCTGCTTTGACGATAGGAAGCCATGAGTAGCACAAAGCCAGCGACCATAGCCAAGCTAATCTGCATCCAGAGCAGTATCGGCTTTGCTGAATCCATCGGCGTTTGATTGGGTTTAGGATTTTCAAGTATCCCAGTGCTAAGAATGCTTCCGAACCAGATCACTAGCGAGAAACATGCTATTGCAGCTAGCAAGGTGCCAAGTGCTCGCACATTCGGCGCGGCATGATTCAAAAGCCAAGACATCAATACAGCAGTAATGATGATTCCTAAGGCGACCCAGCTTCCAAAGTGGACGTATTCTTGCTGAACCAAGCTACTATTGTTTGCGCTCAATGCAATCGGCGCAAATATTAGTAACATTATGGCAGTAATTATGTGTTTTAAACTCATACGGTCGTCTCCAGTTTAATTAGGTGGAAAATTTAATCTCTTGTTACCAGTATTATTACCACATTAAATACATAGATATATAAGCTAATATGGTAATATTTATTGTTATAAAGACAACAATGTATTCAGCGAGTCTAGATAATGGATCAACTAAGAGCACTCAAATACTTTGCAGCGGTGGCGGAGTCCGGCAGTTTCACCAAGGCCGCAAAGAAATTTTCAGTACCGCCATCATCATTATCGCGTCGGGTTGCGGATTTGGAAAAGAGTCTCGGTGCTAGCCTTTTAAAACGCACTACGCGAAGCGTTCAGTTAACCGAAATAGGCCGGGAATATTTTGCCCAAGTGATGGACATACTGCATCAATTGGATCAAAGTAACGAGTCCGTGCGCGGCTATCATGCTAAGCCCATGGGGCAGCTCAAGATCAGTTCGATGGTCGGTTTCGGTGAGCGCATATTACTGCCGCTATTGGAGGAGTTCAGCACACTTCATCCACAAGTTATCCTAGACATAAGCCTCAGCGATGAATTATCTTCTCTCGGGCGCGATGATGTCGACATTGCGATTCGTGGTGGCTATGCGCCTAACGAACGGATATTAGCGATTCGTCTAATGGACAATGAGTTTATTCCGGTGGCATCACCAGGCTATCTGGCAAAAAACGGTACTCCCTTACACGCACACGAATTAAGCGCACATAAAGGCCTTTACTATCGAACACCGGTAGGGCCGCAAAGTTGGTTATACAAGCAAGGTGAGCAATGGCATACCGTATCTGTACCTGAAGTAGCAATCTCCAATAATGGTAAATGGCTAGCCCAACGAGCCTTAAACGATGAAGGTATTTTGGTGGCGCCACGGTGGGCGCTGAACGACTTTATTCGGCGAGGTGAGTTACAGGAATTGTTGATTAAGCCGAAACTCGAGATCACGCAGAACCGCGATTTGGCAATCTATCTTTTATATCAAAAGCGACGCTATTTAGTACCGAAGGTCAAAATTGCAGTTGACTTTCTGGTGGATAAAATCAGGGGGAAGTACTGAACGTCAAAGAAAGCCGTTTCATGAACATCAGCAGCCAAAAATTAGGCCTAGATATCTAGCATTGAATGTCGAACCCATTGATAATTAGGATCAAGAATCGACACCTCGCCCTATAGCAGTAGAGGGCGACATAAGTACGCAGTGAGTATCTTAGATACCAATTACTAAATTAAAGAGTGGCGAAGCAAAAGGCAGAAAATTGCCCATGTACTAAACCGCTCTCGCGGTAACGCAGTCGCATTATCACGCATGAATTTCCCGCCATCACATTAGCCAACAGGGTCTGTCCGGTGGTTTAGTTGTTGTTCTCACACATCAATTCAACCACACAGGAGGCAGACCCATGACTAAGTCTACCAAATCCATCAGCCCTTCGCTTTCATCGCATCCGCCATTTTGGCTTGTTGGCTAACCATCAACGTAAACCGAGATGTAGAAAGACTAGAGTGACACGTTGTGAGTATTCTACAGCCTTTTCACGAATTCAAACAAATGTAAGCAAAAAGCCAGAAAGTTGCCCTAAGCTACAATTGCTTAAATTGGCAAAAGGCAATACATGGCCCCGTACTACACAGTTTTATAGTAAACCATACCCGCATAAAAGCGTTTTATTATGCCGACTGAGCTATATGTCCCGACATGATTTTCTGCCTGAGCAACCAGCGCCTTCTACTTCGCCAGATGGCGTTCGCTGCCGTGTTGCGCAAATAGTCCGCTGACGTCGCATCATAGAGTTGCAGGCCCGCTTGCAAATCAACGCCAAAGCGCGACAAAAGCCCACCATCGGTGACATAGTCGATGCCTGGAGTGTGAGCATAAGCATCGGCGTCATGGGTGACTTGCAGGCTCGACCAAGCGACCTGCAGATGTTTCCGATCTACAGTGTTAATGGATTGCGGAGCCACTAGTTCAAAGGCATCAACCTCCGTCATGACCTTGGTGAAATCTTCTAAGACCTTGTCCACGCCTTTGCTGCCTGCGACTGCTTTGCCCACCTGTAGCATCTGAGAAGTGAAAAAGGATGGGGTGTCAACCTGCATAAAATCTTGCAGCGAGACAACTTGGTACTTACTTGAAAAATGATGACCGTGGTTAACAACCTGCAGCGCCTGCTGCAACAGTATAGGGTCGCCATAGATAGCCACCCTATCCACAGCCTCTGCGTCAATGAGATCGGCATATTGCCCGGCCCCAGACAAACCAAAGGCAACATCAATTTCAATCTTGGATAGGTGTGTCTCCAAGAGCGCATTCAAGCGCGTCACATCTCGCTCGTGTTTATCCTCATGCAGACATTCGTCGATAAACAAACCGGCAGACTTGACCATGGGTGCAAGCCAGCTATTCTCTGCGGCATAGCCAGACGAGTTTACGGTGAAGGTGGGTTTGACCGACTGACGGGCAAAACCATTCAAAGACAGTTCATCGATACCTTTGCGTTGCACTTTCTCCATATTGATCAGAATGCCGTAAGGTCTGACCCCAGTCACGACTGCATTCTGCAACAGGGCAAGGGATTTATTTTTGGGAGTGTTTTTTTGCATCGCGCGCCCGAGTGCGGGCATATCAAGACTTGCGCCTTGCTGACAAGGTGTATATCGGCTGTGCATCTGAATATTGTCACCCGCCCAGGTGTTAGGCCCGCTGATCGACCGCCACTGCAGCTTTAACTGGTGGTCGAGATTATTATAGCCAAGGGATGACGACATCACAGACTTACACCCACTGTCCAGTACAAAGTTTGCGTTACAATTGTATGTATTAAATGTTGTGACTCTGTCCAGTGCTGCGAGTTTTGGTGCAATAGCAACCCCCGCCACTGTCACTAAAGTTTGTTTTATAAATTCCCTTCGTAATTTCATTTTTCTAACCTCCGAGCTTTATATGAATACCGTATTAGTGGCGTTTAATTTGTTGATGAATATGAATAGGGATCTGGTGCATTTTGAACCAGACTATTGATACTGTTCAAATTAACATTGCTGGTCCAGCTCCCGCCAAATTCAGCCTGTGCGGCTTGCTGGATGATGCCAGCGCTTGTATTCAGTGCCGACTGAAATGCACCTTCAATCCAGCCGCCATAATTACTGACCGCATCGCCGGCAAAATACACTTTCTTGACTGCGGGGTGAACGTAATAGCTACCCCACCAATACTTAACATCCCAAACACCGCTATAAGAGTAAGATAGAGTGTTCACTTTGTAGGCATAGATCAAGTTTGCACCGTAACCAGGCCTGTCTAGTTTAAAGCCAATTTTAATGAAAGGGACTTTACTCCAGCGCACTATGGCGAAGTTCAGGGTGTTATTATTTTTTTTGAAAAACCAGGTAAATGGTTGCCATAGTCCGGCATTAAGGCCTGTCCATGGCGAAAAACCGGAGAATCGGCTGCGTATCGCTTTCCAAATGTTGTTGCCGAGGTTGGATGCACTATTTGAGCTACCAAAAAACTTCCCAGTCGAATTTAATGCGCTAAGAACGTTTGCGTCATTGTTCAATAAATTCGCCTGAATATTCTCCG
>JAWUZB010000101.1:0-24086 GCA_034110505.1 Gammaproteobacteria bacterium | reverse complement strand
AAACAGTCAATATCAATATCAGCGGCACCGCAATTACCGCCTCGGACTATACGCTCAGCAACACCTCGATCACAATTCCAAATGGAACGGCCAGCGGCAGTGTGACTTTTACAATACAAAACGACACGGATATTGAAGGCTTAGAAAGCGCCGTGTTAACCATCAGTAACCCGTCTAGTGGTGTGGTGTTAGGCAGCACGATCAGCCAGAATATCGCGATTACTGATAACGACTTTCCGTCGGTCGAGCTATCCGTCAGTAGCAATGCTGGCACTGAAGTCGATGGCTCGGTTATTTCGGTCACAGCCACGGCGGTCCAAGCGGTAGTTGGCGATCAAACAGTCAATATCGATATTAGCGGCACCGCAATTACCGCCTCGGACTATATGCTCAGCAACACCTCGATCACAATTGCAAATGGAACGGCCAGCGGCAGTGTGACTTTTACAGTACAAAACGACACGGAAATTGAAGGCCAAGAAAGCGCCGCCTTGACCATCAGTAATCCGTCTAGTGGTGTGGTGTTAGGCAGCACGATCAGCCAGAATATCACGATTACTGATAACCCAGATGCGGACAACGACACCATTCTAAATGATGTGGATAACTGTCCAAACCAAGCGAATGCGGATCAAGCCGATCTCGACAACGACGATATTGGCGATGACTGTGACAGCGATGCCGATAATGATCAAGTTAGCTCAGCAACCGATGTGGACGACTTAGACCCGCTGGTCTGCCTAGACACTGATTTCGACTCTTGTGATGATTGCCGCTCGTCAACCACCTTCGCGCCTAACGATGACGGCTTAGACACAGACGGTGACGGACTATGTGATGCGGGGGATTTAGATGATGATAATGACGATATCCCTGACGACATTGATAACTGCCCTCTTATTGACAACCAAGATCAAAACCCATCGGTCTGTGATGATGGATTGTGTTTTCCTGTTTCCTTAAAAAATAAAGGAGTTGTGCTAATTTGTCTCTAACGGTGCAGTGTCCTTGACCCAGAACAGCGCTAAGGGGTTGGTTTTCTTAAGCCGCAAGCTGCCTCTTAGCAATTTCAGTAAGATGGTCATTATGCTTTTTTATTATCGTTAAGACTTGATCGAATCAAGCTATAAAATAACGCTGATGTAAGGCCTGAGGAGGTAAAAAACATCAACATAATCATAATTTGATAGCGCACCGCAATCAGTGGCGATACGCCTGATAATATCTGTCCTGTCATCATGCCTGGCAACGATACCAGCCCGACGGCCATCAGTGAGTTTGTAATTGGTATCAGAGTCGCTTTGTAAGCGATATTACGAGCATCAGTTTGGCTAGTTCGATTCAATTCCGCGAAATAGCGTTCCGCAAACAAACTGATGCCGTTCATACCAACAGCGAATACCATCCCAGCGAGTGGAATAACGATGCTAGGCTGGTACCATGGAGCGCTATCTAGAACCACTTGAGTTATCAATGTCAGCAAGCAAGCGTTAACAACGAAGGTTGACAGTAACGCTTTAAAGTATAGATTGTATCTCTGCTCGGGCACCGAGCTTAGGGCAATCCAAGATGAAGCACACAACATGACACTAAGCACCAATAAAACTAAACTTGGACTCTCAGTTTCAAAGATGAAGGTGAGTACGTAGCCGATTAAACAAAGCTGAATAACCATGCGCGCTAGCGCATAAGCAGATCTACCTGCTGAGTCGGACCAACGCCATAGGATTACCAGCACCAGCAAAGCCGGCAGTGCGATGATAGCTAGGTTAGTGATTGGGATGGTCTGCATACTGATAAGGCCTAATTCTATTAATCGTTATTATAGTTTGAAAGTAAGCTAATGCTTGAGGTATTCGATTGACTATTGTTAATACAGTAGAGTCATGGCATCGATCTGTTTATATAGTAAAATTCGGCTGGCTAAAGCATTGAAATTTTACCTTTCTACTGCATATATAGGAAAGGCATGGATACTGCCGCCGACTAACCTAAAGCCCGCTCACTATGTCTTCTATTAAACAACTAGTTGAATCCAATTGGTTTCAAACATTCATTATCTCGGTGATCGTCGTAAATGGCGTTATTTTAGGCTTAGAGACACATAATGGTTGGAGTCCAACGACCCATTCGCTGCTAAAAATTGCCGATGGACTGTGTTTATTTATCTTTGTGATTGAGTTGCTGTTAAAGCTTTTGGTTTATCGACTAAGCTTTTTCAAAAAAGGCTGGAATGTATTCGATTTTGCTATTGTCGTCATTTCATTGATCCCATCGTCTGGCGGCTTGTCAATTCTTCGTACCTTTAGAATTCTTAGGGTATTACGATTGATAACAGCGGTGGACTCATTTCGTCGAGTAGTCTCAGGTATGTTGTTGGCTATTCCAGGAGTGGGCTCGGTTGCTGGCTTACTATTGCTGGTATTTTACATCTCAGGAGTACTCAGCACGATGCTCTTCGGCGCCACTTTTCCGCAATGGTTTGGTAGCCTTGGTGATTCGATGTACTCGCTGTTTCAGATTATGACTCTTGAGTCTTGGTCGATGGGTATTGTTCGGCCGATTATGGAAGTGCATCCATACGCTTGGGCATTCTTCATTCCCTTTATAACCGTTACTACATTTACTGTGTTAAATCTGTTTATTGGTATTGTCGTCGATGCCATGGCGACGGTTAAGGAAACCGAGGCTAAGGAGCTTCATCAGGACCATGATGAGATCGAGGATATGATATTGGATCTACAAAAAGAAGTTCGTGCGCTGCGCGATGACTTGCGCAAGGCCGGATAGCAAAAGGGCTATCAGATAGACAGCCCTTTTGCTTCGTTATAAAGGCAATACGGTTTAGCCAGTATTTCTCAAACCAGTAGCGATACCGTTGATGCTGTCTAGTGCCGGCTTAAGCCATTTAGATTGCATGCGATCTTCTTCTTTATCTAAACGCGCAAGTAGTTTTACTTGAATATGATTTAGCGGATCGAGATAGGCATTACGCCAGCGCACGGATTGACCGATTTCAGGGAAGTCCGCCATCATTAACCGTTCGCCAGTAATTTCTCGAATATTGTCGATCGATAAACGGAATTCACCACTAAGTTGAGCGTATGTTCTTTTCGCAATATCTGCATCGCTGCAAAGCTTAGAATATTCTTGTGCAACCTTTTGGTCGGTCTTCAAGATTACCATCTGCGAGTTACTTAGCAAGTTTTGGAAATAGCGCCAATTCTTTTGCATGTCTTGCAAGGTAGCGAGGCCTCCGTTATCGATGGCGTTTTTAAGAGCGCTACCCAAGCCATACCAGCCAGGTATGTTCTGGCGCGATTGTGACCAGCCAAACACCCAGCCGATCGCTCGAATAGATTTTTTTGAGTAATCGGCCTTTTTGCGGTGTGTTGGGCGCGAGCCAATGTTTAACAAACCTATTTCATTTGACGGGGTGGTCTCATAAAAGTACTGCATGGTTGCAACATTGTCGTCAGTAAGCTCTCTAAAGGCCGCTTCGCCTGAAATCACCAACTGGTCCATCATCGCGATGTGTTCTGCCTGATCTTGGCGGTCGTTACTCGGGTCGCTGGCTTTCATTAAACCGGTGATACCAACGGTCAATTCATAGCGAGCTGTTTCTTTAAAATTGTACTTAAACGATAGTACTTCGCCTTGCTCGGTGAACTTAATACCACCCTTAACGGTACCTTTGGGTTGGCTTAAGATTGATTCATGAGTAGGGCCACCGCCGCGGCCAATGGTGCCGCCACGGCCATGAAATAATAGGCAGCGAATAGCGTATTTATTGGTCACTGAAACGATGTTTTGTTGAGCTTTATAGAGGTTCCAACTGGAGGCTAAAATGCCACCGTCTTTGCATGAGTCCGAGTAACCGAGCATCACTTCTTGAGTATCGTCGGTATAGGCTAGTAACTGACGGTAAACTGGGTTACTGAATAGGCTTTCAAGTGTCGGCTCGGCGTGCTCTAAATCGACAACTGTTTCAAATAACGGGGCGATATGTATCTCACTAATAATATTACCTTTATCATCGGCGCTTATAAGCCCAGACATTTTAGCCAATAGTGCTACTTCAAGCAGATGGCTTGCTTGATGTGTCATCGAAATAATGTAGCTGCCAAAACAGTCCGCTGAGACTTCTTCGCGCATTTCACTCATCAGCTCAAATACAGATATTATATCGGCGCTTTGAATGGTGATTTGACGGCGATCGTAGTTGAGCGTTTGAGTGTCTAAAATATTCGCTGTTAGCCAAGCTTGCCGTTCGGCCTCGTCCATCGCGTAATAGTCAATAGGTTGGTCGATAGTTAAACCGATTTCGTGAATTGCCTGACTATGAAGATTCGACTCCTGGCGGATATCCATTTTCGACAAATAAAAACCACAGCTGTCTAACAAACGCATCAGGTCTTGTAAACTGCCGCGTGTGAGGTTGGCTTCGTTATGATGTATAAGCGAATCGCGAACCGTAGTCAGTTCATATTTAAATTCAGCTTCGTTTTGAAACGCTAAGGGGTCGAACGACGAATGACCATCGCCTAAGTGTGCTTCTGCGATGGCAATAGTATGTTCCAAGCGCAGCTTTACTAAGCTGAGTTTACGACGATAAGGTTCCTTTAAATGCTTTTCACCTAAGTACTTGCTCAAACGAATATCGTCACGTTGCATCGACGCCTTGAACTCATCTGATAGGGCAACTTGGTCTATGCCGTGGGTCAGAATCTTGCTTAAGCTGTCAACTCGACGAGCGTACTCGCTGAGGACTTCGATTTGCTGCATGCGCAGCGCGTTGCGAGTAATTTCAGGAGTAACAAACGGGTTACCATCGCGGTCGCCGCCGACCCAGGTGCCAAAGCGAACGATATTCGGTAGATTAATTGCCTGGCCGCGAGCATCTGGATAAGAGTGCTTAATGGCGCTCTCTAGATCGCGATATATCTCAGGCAAACAAGCGAAAATACTTTCTCGAAAGTAATATAAGGAGTTTTCAATTTCATCATAGACGGTTGGCTTTGACGAGCGTACTGCTTCAGTTTTCCAAAAAATTTGAATCATCGCTTTTAATCGATGACGAAACTCGATTAGCTCAATCTCACTAACACTGGCGCTGGTGAGGCCTTGGTATTCTTTATGAATACGTTGCAGCGCTTCTAGCACAATAGGCCGTTTGGCCTCGGTGGGGTGAGCGGTAAAAGTTGGGTAATAGTTTAGGTCGCTGACCAATTCTATTACCTGTTTTAGAGATTTGCCATCACGCTTGAAACCTTCAACTGTGTCAACGAATGAGTTACTCCAAGTTTTACCGGCCTCTTCTAAACTATCGCGAGCTTTTTGGCTAGCGTGCTCCTCGGAAATGTTGGTAAGATGAAAAAAGGTGCTGAAAGCATGAATAACCCTATCCAGAGCTTCAACATTCAATCCGTCTATAGCGCTTAATAATTCTTCAAGCTTGGCGGCATCGGGACTAGTTCGTTGGCTAATGAAACCTTGTCGTAGTAATTCGACAGCATCGAAAATTTGATGACCTTCTTGTTCAATTATGACTTCGCCGAGTAAATCAGGCAAAATTTTAGCATCGAGGCTTAGGTTACTAATAGGTGGGTTCACGGTCACAGATCCTACAATTATGTAATTTAATTACACTAATTGTAGCATTACTGAAAGTGATAGCGATAACCATATTGTCAGATAGCTGATAGAAACCGCATCAATTGAGTTGTTAAAGGGTCTTTACGATCAGAAAACCCTCACAAAGTTCAACTTTAATCGGGCCTAAGGTTAGCCCGTTATCGCTCATTGAAAATTGAGCATTAACGGTGCATTGGTAGCTCTTCTCTGATTGTTCAAAGGTAAACTCGCTAATATAGCGGTCTTGTTGCGGCTCGATTTGAGCCTCGAGGCTAAGGTCAGATTTTTGTTCTGGGCTTCCTTCGAAATCATCGATGCGCGCATTAGCAAATGGGAAGGGTGTGTATAGGCCCGGGCAGTGGATCGAGCTAGTATGGCCAATTTTACCCGAGCTGAGATTAGTGATTTGAATCTCGGCATAGCAGCCAATATGCTCATCTCCTGATATAAAGACAAGCTGTTGGATATTTTGGTCAACGATCATTGCCAGCAGTTTGTAAAGAGATACCGGGTATCCATCCCAGCCATCTGAACGGATACAATTGGCGGCTGAATTTTGGCTAGCGTGCTTTAGTCGATGTCTGGGCAGTATAATCGAGCTGGATAGAATGAACTTTGCCTGATTTTCATCGCTGTTTAACAGCCATTTTTCGAGCGCGGACTGTTGCTCCGCTTGCATAATAGTTGTACTCGCTAGCAATATATTACTCGCGGTTCTGGCACTGCGTTCAGTCCGAGTATCAGACATAAAGAAGTTGAAGCCATTGCGCTTAAACGAATACCATAGGGGTGTCGGCGAATCTTGCGTCTGATCCTTTCTTTTATGGTTAATCTGCCCGCGTTGAAAGTTTAAAAATGATTTAACTCCTATATCAAAAGTGTCTTTCAGCACGCGTTGTTGGCTAATGCTATTAGTTACTGGCTCCCAATTATCAGACAGCTCATGATCGTCTAGCATGGCGTAGAGCGGAATCTTTCGCAGCACCGACCGAACGTGGACATTTTCATAAAGTCGATAGTAAGGCATCACCAACTGGTCAAACCTATTGCTCGGACCGAGAAAGCCGGCCGTAGCATCGGCGTATATTTGGTCGCCAAGCAATGCTACGAACTCGGGTTTAGGATTTTGCTTAGATTCAAGAAGCTGATTCAGATGTTGGTACGAACGATAGGCAACTTGTTTGTCTAGAATGCCAGCCGGGTATTGGCAGCTGCCGACCGCAAAGATTACTGATGACTGCGGGTTATTCGACTGGCCTCGATATTCAATGACACTTTTTTCAAACTCATAACGTACATTGCGATTTGATTTAATGAATTTTTGAATTACTTGGCGAATGCGTAATCGCAGTTCAAGAGCATCGTCTATTTTCGTATTTACCGTATCGATTGGACGGGTATCTCTGTGCCGATCAGAGCTACTATCGATTGCCGGTTGCTCAGCGGATGAAATCACAAAATTGCTCTCGAGTTCAACTAGATCATGGTAGATCATCAGTGCCGCCAAGCCGGTTTTTTCGTTACCCTGGTGTTCAAGCGTAGTATCACTCTGGGGAGCCAATAACATTGACTCAGGTAAGGTGACTATATGCCAGCGAGACTCTCGCTGCCCCGAACTGGTGTTTTTAAGTTCTAATGACTGAGCAATATAACGGTCTAATAATTGAGCTCGCTGAGTAGAATCAGAGCCCGTAAGTTGCAGGGCACTTTGAGTAAATGCGATTGGAATAAAAATACAGTATGCTTTGCTTGCTCTGGCGTCGCTGCTACCGAGAATGATTTTAGTATGGTTCTCAGCTTTGCTAGGGTAGTTTGGGTCAATAATAATTGGCCCGTAAGCCGGAGCCTCAACCACCCAATTAAGAGCTCCAGTTGTTAGTTCTACATCAGCCGGTTGGTGATTTTTCTCGGGGGCATTTAGAAATTTAGATATATGCGGGAATACATCTAGATGCGCTCGCATACCGATAATCGAGTCTTGATGGCCATAATTTTGATCGCCTATGACGATGCTTTTATAACCTAGACCCGCCTCTTCAAAAATTCGCTTAGTACGTTCACCAGTAGAGAAATCGATCAAACCATTGTTACGAGAGTGAAGGCTCATGGTCGGAATACCCGCCCAAAATTTTTGTAAACGTTCACGGCTTACGTAGCTATTAACTCCGTCAGTATTGGTGGCGACATTATGAGTCGCGAAGCGAGTTGCTTGAATGATAGTGTCGATATGAATGGGGCCGAAGAAATCGTCTATGTGATCTAAGGTTTCTGTGCTCAGATTTGCCAGCTCAAAAGTTCTTGAAAAGAGAGCGTCAACGCGATGGCGGGTACGCACGAATTCGGCACGTTGGCTCGGTCTCATCGGAGCATTGATTAAGTCGTATTCTTTGGAGGGGTAGGGCAGAGTATATAAAATACGGTCGAGTATCTGGCTCGCGTTCTCACCTTCTTTGAGTTGAAATTGATAGTCATCGGGGACCATCTCACTTAAGTAGCTGATGGCGAAGGAACGAAAATTATTGTCTGCGGTAAATACTAAGGTTGGCGTAGCCTGAGAAAAGACAATACGGTTAATTCTTTTTTTATAGAATTCGTCTGTATAAGTATCAAGCTGATCGTCAGCTCTTAAGATGGCCATGCCTAACATCACAGAGCCCATGCAATGCGTTATTATGTCAAGCTTAGTATCGCCGTGATAATGATCGTAGATATAGCTAACGGCACAAGGAATATCAATGCTCGATACAGTTTCAAATTTCCATGGGTATCCAGCGCTGGCAAGTGCCGAGCTGGTACGTAAGTCTACCAGCCAGACGTCGCGTCGCTCGTCATGCATGAACTTGGCCAAGCTGTTTGGGGTTGAAGCATGCGCAAAAAAGGTGCTACTACCACTATAGCCGTGCAGCATCATCACTGGCGGTTTGCACGGGCTTGGATGAGCGTAATGAGTAATAACAATTTCAACACCTTGGCCTTTGACTAGCGAGCTGACCCGATCGTCGGGTATTGACCCGACCAATAGGCGCTGTACTGATGGCATAGGCAGATCTTGAATTTTGCCAGCTAAACGCCTCACCTTGCGAGGCTTAGGTGCGTCTGGCGCCCTAAAACTGTAAAAATGAATGCCAAGCAACATGCGCGTCACATAGGCGCCGAACGAAGCCAAATCCATCAACGCGGTTACTTGATTTTGTTGTTGTGTGATACGAATTAACGGAATGCCGGCCTTGCTGAGATAACCCATGTCGAGGGCTAAGGTATTGCCATGGCGAGCTAATTTTCGCTGTTGTTTTGCTACTCTGTGACTGTCATATGCACTCGTATTAATACTTGTTATAGGGTTTCGTTGGCCGACTCTTATATCGTCAGCTTTGCTGGGTAATTGTTGCAGAGAAACCTCGGCTAGCTGGCTCCACGGATTAGCTCGTCTTCGGTAGGTTATTTGCTTGACGCCGATTATTCTCTTTTTCGCTTGAGGTTCAGCAATATTGTCGTCGGGTCCAAAATAATTAAAATCAATAGCCTTCAGGCTGCGTGTTACGGTGAGCTTGTAGTTGAGCGTTCTAATCTCGCCAGCTCTACTCAAAGTACGTGCAAGGCTAATAAACCGAGCCCAGAATGTTGCTTTTTGCGATTTTTTTTTAGCCGGCTTTTCCCAGTATTCAGGGCGTCTAACCTGGTAGATATCGCGAAGCCCCCGATTCATAAACCAAGCCCAACCGCTCTCGACTATGCGCGACATGGGGTATGACTCGGCGCGTGCAAATATCTCTAAGGTTCCGCTGATTTGTCCGATAAATTTGGCCGCATGGTCTAACGCTACTTCATGCTGATCTACTTTTCTTTTGCCGCTTCGAATGTCATCCCAGTGTTTTCGATAGTAGATTCGAACTTTGCTTAATGGTTGATTGCTGACGGGGTCAACCTTCTCATCATCGATTACTAAAAACCCTTTTTTGGTCTGCCCTCCTATATCGCTATCAATTAGCGATTTAATCGCCACTGGTTTTGACCAAAGAGTAAGTTCAATCACTACGTCCTGCAGTTTACCGGCATCATTTTCAAGCTTACTAAAGCCTATTAAACGCTCAGTGATTTGAATTTCTGTGTCTTTTTTCGAGGCTGTTGCTAATGCTTCAAGCTGCCTCTGCGACCGTATTATTGGTACTTCGAGTTTATCTTCTAATTTTTTCTTATTAGTCACCGAACTTGCGATTGCGTCAGCAGCGGTGAAGCATCGGCGACTAATTTGCTGTCGAATTGCCCTTAGAGAAATTGCCGCAATTGTTAACGCAGGATTGATGCCAACGGCAGCGGGAAGCATAGCGCCATCCAGCACCGTTAGGCCATTATAAACTTTAGTTGAATCGTTCGAATTATTCGGCTTAAAGACTTGTCCTAGATGATTGGTTGCGCCGTCTTTTTCGGATTTCCCCATCGGACAACCCCCTAAGGGGTGAACGGTCAACGGCGGGCCACGATCAACCTTCATCATACTCATATGCTGCGGTTTGAGTATTTGCCAAATCGGATTAGGTAGAACGCTACCACCGAGGCAATCACCATTTGATTGTTTTTTATTAATACCCGATAAGTGGGCCAGCCGGTCTACCTGGTGGCCGTAGAGTGAATGCTCTTTTAGCTCTGGCCAGTGCACCTGAATAGTGCCCTCATGGTCTTGGTAATCTTCACTTTCCAGTATCAGTGTTCCATCTGCGCCGTCATCTCCCATGACGGCATACAAAGATGTGTGGTTCAGCGTTTTATTCTTTAGCGCCGCTGGGTCTGAAAAATTTGAACCATGTTGATGAGCGCTTTTATCCGAATTACAGAGAGTTTGTGCTGTGTTTACGGTGGCGAAGAGCTCGCTAAAAAAGTGTGCTGCGGGTGCAGGCACTGCCATTTCTTGAATCACCATTCGTTGACTAGCGTCGGCATGATCGCGTGAGTCGATCATGCCCGTAATAGTAGGGCCGATGCGACGTTTAGAGTGAGCAATGTTTGGATCAGCGATGGCGTTAGCAATTTGATTCTGTTCAAAGCCGACGGCCAACATATCGCCATTTGATGAGAATTTTTTTCCGAGTTGATGTGAAAACGGAAGCAGGAGTGACTGCGAACGCTTTAATATTTCTGTTGATCCTAGTGCGCCAGCGCTGAGTATTATATTTGAGGTCTCTAGGCTGAGCGTTGCCTGAGACTGACGATTGCGCAACATTGCATCTGTGTAGACGAGCTCAAGTTGCCAATTTTCCGACTTGACTTGCTTTAGCGAAAGCACTGTCGCACCGGTAAATATTTCAACCCCGTTGACAGCGGCTTCGATTAACAAGTTTTTGTCCAGTGAGATTTTTGCATTGTTGTTACAGCCTGATGCACAGTCGCCGCACAGGTTGCATGCATTGAGAGCTAAACCGGCAGAGGTCTTTTGTCCGGGACTCATGTTAATGGTAATGTTAGCGTTTTTAAATTCGCCGCTAGGTACGTCAGCCTTGCTATTAGCCGGCCCAGCGGCCAAGGTCCTTAGTGATTGATATTTGGCTGGGCCTACATCACTGCCGCTAAAGTCAGGATGTGCAAAGATGCTCTTATCTCGAACTTCTCCAGCCGCATCTGCATTCTTAGAACCAAGTAATAGTTCAGCCTGATCATAGTATCTCTCTAAGCTATTTGCGTTAATCTCTGTAGGCCAACGTACACCTTCGAACACATCACTATTCGCGCGCGCCATAACACCCGCGTTTATCAATGATCCGCCCCCCAATCCATTGGCTTGCATGATATTTAAATCTTTATTTAGGCGGATGTCGTATAGACCTTCTAGATTACCTTTTGGCTTACTCCCAGAAGACGTTCTAAATTCAGTCGGCGCCTCGTCCATAGTGTTTGGGAACGAGCCGGGAAGAAATTCTCGTCCTCGCTCTAAAAGGCAAATAGATAAGCCTAATTGTTTGGCTTTACTTAACTCAGCCGCAGCAATCGATCCACCGTAGCCGCTACCGACAATAACCACATCGAATGGTTTGCCGTATTTATTGAGGCCTTGACGTTGAAATAGTAACTCAACCCCATTTGCTAACCAGGTTTTTGATGAGAGACCATTTTTAGCGCCAATGGCGTGCGAGGAATGCAGTTCAAAAAGGTTTTTAGCCATAATTTTAGGCGCCCGATGGTTATTGTTTTGCGACAGCTTCTCCAATTGATTGAGCGAGTTTTTCCATAGTTAGCGGTTTGAATAACATCTCTATGCCAACCTTGCTGGCGTGTTTTAAACGTTCCGGTGAGGTATCTCCAGTAACCAGCAAGGCGGGTATATCCGGGTAGATTTCTCTAATAGCATTGATTGTCTTAATGCCATTATCGTCGCCTCTTAATCGAAAATCAGCAAGCACGATATCGGGTTTTTTGTGTTTAGCAGCTTCGGTTGCTGCTCGCGTATCTTCGACTAAATCATACGAGCAGCCAAGCACTTCGAAGGTTAGAGTTAGGGCGCTACGAATATCCGCTTCGTCGTCGACACATAAAATATGTAGGCCGGTGAGTACGTTAACTTGGTTGAAGCCTTCAGGAGATTTAGTTTTGTCATCGACTTTTGGTAGGCTAAAATAGAACGTAGAGCCTTTATCGAGTTCTGATTCGAAGGCTAAATTGACCTCTAAAACGTCACTCAAACGCTTAACAATAGCCAAGCCTAGACCCAAGCCATTAGATCGATCTCTATGGTTATTTCCGATTTGGTAAAATTCTTCGAAGATGCGTTTCTGTTCATCTTGTTTGATGCCACAACCGGTATCTTTGATGCTAACTTTCCAGTTGTGGTTAAGCTCTTCTAAGATAACCTCGACACGGCCTTCATCTGTGTACTTAACCGCATTGGAGATCAGATTGCTTAAAATACGTTCGATCAACTGAGGGTCACTGCGGGTTGTGGCGATACGGCTAGTGCTGGTTAGAATTAAGCGCAGGCCTTTATTCTTACAATCGGTTTCAAATTCAGAACAGACACGACTAACCAACCAATGCAGGTCAACTGTTTCAATCTTTGGCTCCATCAAGCCGGCGTCCAGTTTAGATATGTCCAGTAGACCACTCATTAAAGATTGCAGGCTTTGGCTGGCGGTATGAATGTCGTTGGCGATTGCTTTGCTTTTGTCATCAAGAGAGCGGTTTGAGAGCACGCCCGCGAGCAGCGAAAGCGCATGTGTTGGTTGGCGCAAGTCATGACTCGCAGAGGCCAGAAATCGAGTTTTTGATATGTTTGCTTGGTCGGCTTCTTGCCTTGCCAATACCGCCAAATTTAGCGCCGCATCTAGTTTATTATTTTTTTCCTTTAACTCGGCATTTAGAGAGGCTTGTTGTTCTCTAATTTCATACGACTCTTTAAACAAGCGGAAGTGGTTCGACGCGTTTGCATATTGAACCGCGAAATACACCACATTTAATGTGGCTACTCCAATTTGGCTAATGATTGAGACATCATTGTGAGGTGCTAATGCCCACGCCAGTGTCAACGCCGTGATTACTGGAATCGAATGGGCTAAAAATAGTGGTCTATAGCCTGAGTTGGTGCTGATCGAGCCGTTGGTTAGGCCTAGCATTATCATGCTTTGGATCATCTTTTCAGCGAAACTAAAAGAAGGGAAAAATATAAATGAAGACGCTTGAACGATACCAATTACGGCATTCAAGGTAATCGCAAACATCATGCGTTGTCGCAGCGAGATCGACTTGTCAACGCTTAGCTTTCGCTGCACAAAAATGCGTGCGACGATCGTCAGCATCATCGCCGCAAACCAAGTTGCCCATGCATACATTGGCACAGAATCATATGCGAAGTAAGAAATAAGCAGACTAATGATGAATAGCGAAACGACTACACCGATAACCGGTTGAATTTTTGCTGCCAGTATTTCTTCTTCTAGCGGCTCGATGGTTGGTGGCTTTTCGGCAATAACTAGTAGCTTACTTCTTTGGTTGATAGTTGCACCTTGGTAGTCGGTTTGCGAATCGAGGTCCGATCTCATTATAATTATATTTGCTCTAAGGATTAGCGATAAGATGGAATAGGGCTGCTAATTCCAAATTTGGCGGCCACCAACACCGCTTCAGTACGGTTACGAACACCAAGGCATTCATAGGCGGAAGAAAGGTGAGATTTTACGGTGCCTTCGGCAATGTCTAGCTCATTAGCGATAACCTTGTTGGTCTTGCCAGCGACAGCACCTCTTAGAACTTGCTCTTGGCGTTCGGTCAATGATCGTGATTCAGTTACCTGAATGCGTCGGCCCAATGTATCAAAAGCTTGCGGCGGTAAATATACTCCTCCTGCTAAGACCAAGTTTAAGGCATGTTCAAGTAGCTTAGGCTCAGATGACTTGGGTATATAGCCGGCAGCACCACCTTCGATCATCGAGTGGATAATAGCGTGCGATTCTTCACTTGAGATAATCACTACGATAGAGGCTGGAAATGCGTCTTTTATTAAGGCCAGGCTTTGCTCTCCAAAGGAGTTAGGCAAATTATAATCTAGTAAAATAAGGTCTGGAGGAGCCATGCTGTCCTTATTATTTAACACTGCTTCACAACTAACTTCGGTAGTGATGTGATTGTTCTCGCTGATACCGTCAAGCAGGAATTCGAGGCCGGCCGAGAAAATTCGGTGGTCGTCGATTATTAATATATTCATAATAACTATTCTTATCCTTATGATCTTAGTAGTCAATCAACGAGAGTTCAGGCCGCATGAACTTTAGTTTAGTTGTGATTACGCATATAACTAAAATACCGACTGATTTAGAGCCAATTTTTCGGCCGAAAACGTCACTTTAATCATGACTACTATTCGAGTATGAAGGCCTAGCACCACCTTTTCGGTAGCGGTCTAAGCCGGCGGAAATAATAGCTAAGACAATAAAACTAGCAATAGCCTGCCAAGCGTATGCGACTTTATTTAGTTCTATATGCCCGCCGAAAGTTATAAAGGCTTGTAATAAAACTAGGCCGACCAAATAAAATGCCATTAAGTAGCGTCCTTTCGGACTACTCGCATGAGTGCGCCGTAAATAGAAAACCACGGCGATCGTTAAAAAGCCACATTCTAAAAGATACGCCAGCACAGCATTATTCCATAAGCCTAGCCCCCATTTAAGCGAGTCGTCACTAAAGATTTTCCACACTGCAAGGTCTGGAGTATGAACCAGAAAATCCGCTCCCCAGTGGGATAACACTACTAAGCCGAGCAATAGCGATACGGTTTTACTCAAATGAAGGATTTTTAAGCTGACTATAAGTGCCAATCCACTCCACAATACAGCCGCCCAAATACTGTGAGAAAAAGGCATATACGGCAACTCAAAGTGTGTCGATGCGGTCGCATTAACCACCATTGTGAGGCTTTCGCCCTTTAGCAGAACTAAGGGAAAGAAAATAAGGTCTAAAAGTTGTGCCGCAACGAACAGCAAGCCAAGTGATGCTCTGGGCTCTAACCCCTTTGCGATAAAGCTAGCAGTGTAATGGCCAATAAACATATTTTATCCGAGTTTATTATTTCAACGATTTGCGGCTATTGCGTGCCGCCATGATTGATTTTATTTTAGCTCGGGTCAAATGATTCGCAATACGCAGCTGAGTTAAGCTTTAAATGCTCAGTCACTCGTCTTTCGTTAATTAACATAATCGCCAAACGTAACCTAAGCTATCGTAATCAGATCAGACAGTCTTGTTTGTATGAGATGCAGGCATACAACTGAACGATAGTTCAGTTGTATAAACTAATCGCCAATTTTAGAAAATGGTTAAATTTTGTAAACTACCTTGGATAGAGCTAAAGGTGACTAATTCAAGCGAATATTGGGGTATGCGCAAGTTTTTATTACTTAAAACGCTAGCAAACTAGTCCGAGACATAAATTGTTATGGACTTAGTTTAAATTGGATGACGTTGTTGATAGTGATGGCCTCGCATGGAGCGTAATTATTACTAGCAAGAATTTCTGCACCTCAGTCGGGTTCGGGGTGTCATGGAGAACTTTGAGCCATTGAGTCTGGCTCAGGATGTGGAAGCAGTTCGCTCATGGATGAGCATTTTTTTTATCCAAGCGAAAAGGTAAGCTACGTT
Organism: Gammaproteobacteria bacterium; assembly: GCA_034110505.1. Classification (GTDB taxonomy): domain Bacteria; phylum Pseudomonadota; class Gammaproteobacteria; order Arenicellales; family Arenicellaceae; genus Arenicella. The sequence continues at coordinate 8,336 of JAWUZB010000101.1, read as the reverse complement.
TAGAGTGCTAGATTTGTGTATAAGTCGATATAGCATGTGGTTAGATTTTTTAAGCTTATGGTCGTTATAAAACCTCCGGTTATTCATCTTCTAGTTGCCTCAAGGCGGTACAATTAGCTGATGAAAAAAATTAAGACAGGTGGTTTACGACGACGCTTCGCGATTAGCGCGGCTGGCGCAAGAGGCGGTCTTGGCTTGCTCTCGTCTAAAGCCTCGGGCTTATTGCTGCCGAAAGATCAGCAACATGCTCATCATCAGGCGGCGTTAGAGCGGGAGGCTATGCGATTCGTCAAAGAACTTGGCGAGCTTAAGGGGGCGTACGTCAAAATTGGGCAAATGCTGGCGCTCTACGGCGAGCACCTGTTGCCTAAGCCTGTGACCGATGCGCTGCATACATTAGAAGCACAAACTACCGAACTAGAGTGGAGTGTTATCGAACCTCATTTGCAATTAGTCCTTGGCGAAAAACTTAAGTTGCTTGATATTAAACCGCAAAGCTTTGCGGCGGCATCCTTGGCGCAAGTACATATGGCGAGGGTTGCTGATCTCCCAGCTCAGCTTTGTGTCAAAATACAATATCCTGGGATATCCGGCGCTATTGAAGATGATTTTCGTAATGTTACGCAAATGCTGACTCTTGCTCGATGGATAAAGTCTGGTAGGCAATTAGAGGAGTTGACGAAAGAGCTTAAGATGCAGTTGATGCGCGAGGTTGATTATCGCTATGAGTTTGATACGGCTAAATTAGTTGCTCAAAAACTAGCCAGCGATCATCGATATCGCGTGCCGAACTATTATTCAGACTTTAGTAATCAATCTGTTCTGACCATGGATTACATGCATGGCTATGATGTAACTCATCCTAAGGTTCAAGCCTTAAGCCAGCCACGCAGGAATGCTCTTGCGCTATCAATGCTTGAGCTTTTTTTCACTGAGGCGTTCGATTGGGCCTTGATGCAAACCGACCCTAATTTTGGTAATTATAGAATAATTATCGACCAAGACGGTGACCAAGATCAGCTCGGTTTGCTGGATTTTGGTGCTGTACACCATTTATCAGATAACTTTACTAAGCCATTACGCAAAACGATTCTTGCAGCCCATGCCGGCGATCTAAAACAAACTATTGAAGGTGCGATAGAGCTTGGGTGTTTGCGAGAGTCTGATACTCAGCCAGTGAAACAGTCTTTTGCCGAGTTCTGTAGCTTTATCTTAGAGCCATTTTCATCCGATATCAGCACGCTGCCAGATTTTTGTAAAACAGCCGATGGCTTATATAATTGGCAGTCTTCGCGTTTACTTAAACGTGCTGGCAAGCTTGGCAGTGAGGGCATGTTGGTTAAGGGATTCGTTATCCCGCCCGCTGAGTTTATGCTAATGGTGCGAAAACTGACGGGGGTTTTTACCTTTGTGTCGATGCTGGGTGCGCAACTAGACAGTGCTTTCTTATTGGAAAAGTACCGTTAATAGAAATTCACTTAGAAAAGAGTAAATTTGGCGGATGGCCAGCTAGAGGCTAGAATGACCAAGAAGATCAATTTAGTGCCAAGGACTCATTATTCGTTATGCCAAAAAACTTCGTCGAAGTAGAGAATCTGTCCAAGCAATACGGCCGAACGACCGTGTTGCATGATATTAACTTAAGCATTGGTGCCGGTGAGATAGTCGGTTTGATCGGCCCAAATGGAGCCGGAAAATCGACCTTGCTCAAAGCCATCATGGGGTTGATAAAGTACTCGGGAAAGCTGTCGATTTTCGATAAGGATCCGTTTAGAAATCGAACCGAGTTGCTCAAAAATATGAGTTATATTGCCGATGTCTCGTCATTGCCAGGTTGGATGAAAGTCAAAGATCTATTAACCTTTGTCGAACAAACGCACCCCAAATTTAATATGCTGCGTGCTAAAGATTTGCTAAAAGATACGCCGATTAGGCTTGAGAGCCGAATCGAAACTTTGTCGAAAGGGATGAAGACGCGGCTCCATTTAGTAACCATCTTAGCCATTAATACTGATTTTTTGGTACTTGACGAACCAACCCTAGGCTTAGATGTTTTAGTACGTCGAGATTTTCAAGATCGATTGGTAAAAGACTATTACACGCAGAACCGATCGATTCTTATTACCACTCATCAGGTTGATGAAATCGAAAGTATTTTGACCCGCGTTGTTTTCATCAAAGAGGGGCGAATTACGCTAGATTTTCAAATTTCTGATTTAAAGAATCGCTATCTTAAGCTGATCACTAATCAAAACGTGGTGTTTAACGACCCTGGCTTAAAGCCAATTTATCAACGGTCCTTACCGCAACACAGTGAACTGATCTTCGAAGATGTTGACGCCTCAGCTCTGACTGAATTCGGTCAAGTTGTAACACCGAGTCTTGAAGACTTGTTCGTGGCCATAAATGTGTAGCTTAGAATTTAACCGAGAAGAGATATGAACGTAATCTTAGCCTTACTAAAGCGCGAAATTTTAGAGCATCGTAATATTTGGCTTATACCCGTAATACTGATTGGTGTAGCCATTTTGGGACGCAGCTCTCTGGTGTTTGGAAACCTAAATTTTGGTGTTGAATTGCCCACGCAACTGCAGTTAGATGATCAGCTAGACAGCGTTGTAAGTGGCGTGCTGGGGCGCGGCCTCAATTGGATGAACTACATCATCACTATGACAATTATGATTGCCGCCTGCTTTTATACCTTGTCTTGCTTGTACAACGAACGACAGGATGAAAGTGTATTGTTCTGGCGTTCATTACCCGTTTCTGACACTACCACGATTATTTCGAAGTTATTGATTGCCTTAGTAGTAGCGCCTATCAGCGTGATTGTTTGCCAAATAGTGGTGGCCTTTATTTTCTTTGGATTTGCTGCCTTTGATTATTTAGAAGTGTACTTTGCTAGTTCCTTATTATTATTAGTTAAGATGATTTTTTGGTCCTTACTACCCACGGTTGCGTGGTGTCTTTTCTGCTCAGAAGTGGCAAAGAAAAACCCGTTTTTGCTTGCCTTGGTTGCCCCTATTTTACTCTGGGTTATTGATTCGCTGTTTTTAAGCGGTGTTATCGGCGATCATATTATGTTGAACCGCTGGGTCGGTTTTGACAACTACACCGCGGCCCCGCTGAGTGTCGGTTTTGTTCTTAGTTTTGTTTTTATTACCTTAGCAATCGTCAAACGTAGCCAGCGAATCTAGTCAATTGGTGGCAATTGTAATGTTTCTGCGGAGCTAGCTATTACCTAGTCCTTAATGATTTTGTGCCGCAATTTTCTTGTGCTCGCGTTACACTGAGGATCGAGGTTTGGCGAACAAACTTAATTACTGAGAGTTTGTTATTGCTCGAAATCAATCGACTAATAGTCAAACGCGAAGAATCAATAAACTCTACTAAGGGCATTCGAACCCTAATAAGCAAGTTGCTATGAAAAAATTATTATTATTACGCCATGCGAAATCGAGCTGGGCCGAGAATGACTTAGATGATCATGAGCGACCTCTCAATGCTCGTGGTGAACGTGATTCGGTTACGATGGCACGTTACTTGGCCGACGCAGATGAGGGCTTAGACGTAATTTTTACCAGTACCGCGACTAGAGCGCTAGACTTTGCTCATGTTATTAGTGAATTGACCGATGTGACGCTAGTGCCAGAGTTATCGTTTTATACCTTTGATGAAGATCAGTTGATGGAAATAATACGCAGCCTGCCTGACGATGCCAACCGCGTCGCCGTAGTGGCTCATAATTCTGCTGTTCATCAGGTTGCTAACCGTTTAAGCGAGAACGAATTAGATTCATTCCCTACCGCAGGCGTGGCCGCATTTGAATGCCATGTGGATGAGTGGCGTGAGATAAATGAGTCAAATTGTGAGTTGACGTATTTTCAAACCCCTAAGAAAATTAACGCCGCTTAATATTGAGGTAGTAGACATGGCAAAGATGGCCTGTGCATCGCACATTTTGCTTAAGAATGAGCAAGATGCTCGCGACATTAAGAAGAAATTGGATGCTGGTGATAACTTTGCTCAGCTGGCTAAAAAGCATTCAACCTGCCCGTCGGCTAAGAAAGGGGGAGATTTAGGTGAGTTTAAAAAAGGCGTAATGGTGGCTCAGTTTGATAAAGCAGTGTTCACCAATGGCAGTGAAGATAAAAAATATCTGGGGCCAATTAAAACCAAATTTGGCTTTCACCTGATTCAAGTACTCTATAAAACATAGCCTGACCGAAACGTAGATGAAAATTTTACAATCGTGTTTGCTCGCTCTATCATTTATGTTCATCTCATCTGCAATCGCCAAAGCACCGGTGTGGAAGGTGACTAAGGGCACTGACTATTTGTATTTGGGCGGCACCATTCATGTGCTGTCTGAAAATGACTACCCACTGCCTGACGCTTTTGACACGGCGTATAATAAGGCAGACGATATTGTTTTAGAAACCGATGCTGGCGCGTTAGTGTCGCCCGAGATTCAAGCACGTGTATTGACTGCCATGTCATACCAAGATAATCGGACTCTGTCTAAGGTACTAGACCCCGACACTTACAAACAGCTAGACCTGCTGCTCAAATCTAAAGGGTTTCCTACAGCGGCGTTCGACAGTTTTACACCGCTCGGTGCGATGATGGCATTAACTCAGTTTGAACTTCAAAAACTAGGCTTAATTGGTGCTAAAGGAGTAGACGCACACTTTGGTGAGCGGGCGGTACGTGACAAAAAAGAATCTCTTTTTCTCGAGTCTTTTGAATAACAGCTAAGCTTTATTCATAGCATCAACCAGCTTGAGCCCAACTTATTGGTTAAGTCTGGTATTAAAGATATAGAAAAATTAGAACAATATTGGTCTGACCTTGTCAGCGCTTGGCGAAGCGGCGACCTAGGTCAGTTAGAGAAGATCGGCATCGTTGAAATGAAGCGTGACTTCCCGAGCATGTATCAAACCATTTTGGTTGAGCGCAATGACCATTGGCTTGGCGCGATTAAAGCGATGATGCTTAACGAGGATATAGAATTCATCCTCGTTGGTGCGTTGCATATGGCTGGGCCTGATGGTCTGATACAGCGCTTAAGATCGGCGGGCTATATCGTCAGTCAACTGGACTAATCATCAACCGTTGCCGGCTAGGCTGAAATATCCCTACTCGTCGTCGAATGAGTCAAACTCGGCTTCGAAATTAGAGTCAGTTTTACTGCTTTGCTCGGTTAGTGCAGCATCTTTCTTAGCCTGTTTAGTTACTTCCGTTTTCTCAGCACGCCGAGAAGAGCGTTGGCGTTTTATTTCTTCTTGATCCTTGCGGCTGCCACCTTGGCGTGAATTTGCACTCTTCTGAGTGCTAATAAATTCAGCCATATTAGTCTCAACCCAGGCGTTCGCTTCAGCTTCGCTGGCAAGCCCGTCTTGTTGTTTTGAAACAAGCGATTTTCGAGAGGTAATTTGGCGGGTAATACGCGCGGTCCAGCTGTCGCCTTCTTGCAATACTTCGCTTTGATATTTTTTGCTACTCATGATTTTCTCTGATCTGTTAATTTCTGACGAATGAATTTATTCTTTAAGTTTGTAGCCAGTTTTGAACATCCAAGATACGATTATCAAGCACAATACTAGAAATACGAAAATCATTGAAAGACTGGTCCAGACATTGACATCGGAGACTTCAAAAAAACTCCAACGAAAGCCGCTGACTAAGTAAACCACAGGGTTAAAAAGGGATACTGTTTGCCAAAATGGCGGAAGCATATTAATTGAATAAAAACTGCCGCCCAAGAACACCAACGGTGTGATGACTAAAATAGGGATAATTTGAAGTTTTTCAAATGTGTCCGCCCATAAGCCGATTATAAAGCCGAATAGGCTAAAGGATATACAGGTAAGAATCAGAAAACTCATCATCCAGATAGGGTGTTGTATTTCTAAGTCCACGAACAGGTTGGCAGTGACTAAAATAATACAACCAATAACAAAGGATTTAGTCGCAGCTGCGCCGACATAGCCAAGAAGCGCCTCGAAAAACGATAATGGCGCCGATAAAATTTCATAAATAGTGCCGTTGAATTTGGGGAAGTAAATTCCAAAGCTGGCGTTTGATACGCTCTGTGTAAGTATCGTCAACATGGTCAAGCCTGGCACGATGAACAAACCATAACTTACCCCATCGATGGTTTGAATGCGCGAACCTATCGCCGATCCAAAGACCACGAAGTACAATGAGGTTGAGATGACTGGCGACGCTAAAGTTTGAAATAAGGTATTTATCGCGCGCATCATTTCGGCCCGATAAATTACTTTGATGGCTGAAAAATTCATACTTTATGCCTCTGCAGATGGTTTTAACGCAGAGTCTTTGTGCACCAGGTCGACAAAGATGTCTTCCAATGAACTCTGTGTCGTCTGTAAATCTTTCAACTGCAGCCCGCTGTCGCTGAGTAAATTCAATAATTTGGTGATGCCGGTGGCATCAGCGGTGGCGTCATAGGTGTAGGTTAAAGTGGTGCCATTGTCCGAAAGGCGGACGTCTAAATCGGCCAAGCTTCCCGGTATAATGCTGGCCGCCTCTCGCAACTCAATGATCAACTGCTTTTTACCTAACTTCTGCATTAACGCCGCTTTATCTTCTATTAACAGTATCTCACCATTGTTAATAACACCGATGCGGTCAGCGATATCTTCGGCTTCCTCAATGTAGTGCGTGGTTAAGATGATAGTAACCCCCGACTCCCGCAATTTACTGATCATACGCCACATATCTTTACGCAATTCGACGTCTACACCAGCAGTCGGCTCATCTAAAAATAATATGCGAGGGGAATGTGATAGCGCTTTGGCGATCAATACACGCCGCTTCATCCCGCCTGACAACATTCGCAGTTGGTTATCTTTTTTATCCCACAAAGATAAATCCTTCAATAGTTGCTGCAGATAGGCGTTGTCAGTCTTAGCGCCGTAAAGACCACGAGTAAATCGAACCGTATTCCAAACCGTTTCAAACGAACTCAAGGTAAGCTCTTGAGGAACTAGGCCTATTAGCTGGCGGGCTTGTCGATAGTTCTTGACGTTGTCATGACCGTCAACCGTTACCGTGCCTGACGAGGCCGACACAATGCCTGTAATAGCTGAAATTAATGTGGTTTTACCAGCGCCATTTGGGCCTAGTAAGGCCAGAATTTCGCCGCGCTCAATCTCAAGGTTAATACCTTTTAGAGCCTGAAAACCGTTGTCGTAGACTTTACTTAAGTCTCTAATTGATATGATAGAATCCATGCATCAATTTTACGCTGCTTTTGCTTGGCCTGTGGGCTTTTTGCGGTGTTTATTAGCAATAAACTTGTAAGTGACTGACCGATGCAAAAACTAATTCTTCACGTATTTTTGATTTCACATTATTGTGAGAAAGCGCGTTGGGCCCTAGATCTTGCGGGTATTGACTATCAGGTTAACCTACTATCGCCATTGCAGCATGCTAACACCGCTAAAAGAATTGGCGCCAAGGGTTCTGGATTGCCAATTTTAGAGATAGAATCAGTCGAAAATCATAATTCAAAAGTGATACAAGGTTCAGCTGATATTGTACTTTGGGCTAATCAGCAGGCGAATGTTATTGCAAAGTGTGGGCTTGCCATATCGCCACAATCGCTCGCAATCGAGAAACGCTTGGACGATATCTTAGGTGTGCACGTACGCCGTTGGTTTTATTCGGAGGCTCTGCTTGACTGTGCCGACACTGTAAGGCCTGTATTCGCAGAAGGTTCCGGTTTTTTAGATCGCATGACTCTAAGGCTCGCTTGGTCTAAGGTGGTTGCGATGATGATTCGTCGTATGGATTTAGGCTCTGAACAAGAAATAGAATCGAAAAACATTGTTACTAGCGAACTCCTTTGGTTGGAATCTCTATTAAGTGACGGTCAAGGGTTTTTGTTCGGAGATGCTCTTTCTAATGCCGATATCGCTGCAGCTAGTTTGCTGGCTCCATTGTTTGCCCCTGCTAAACATCCCGCCGTAGAGCTTGTTAGGCTGCCACCTCGAATAGCGACTACGGCGCAAGAGTGGAATTCTCGCCCTTTTGCTAAGTGGCTAACCAAGCTATATGCTGACAAAAGATAATATTGTTAACCCTATAACGGCGATTGTCTTTTCTTCTCTGATTGAAACTAGGCGTTTTAATGACATTTTATGCAATGTTACAAGTACTTACTGAGCGAGACCTCAGCATAACTCGACGAACGAATAAAAATGCCTGTAATGCCTCCACTTTTTGTTGAAAAACTTGCCAATAGCTAGCTATTAGCCGCGTTTTCCGCCTCAATTGGATACATTCCAAGCTATTTTTATTTCGTCCCT
>JAWUZB010000100.1:0-20579 GCA_034110505.1 Gammaproteobacteria bacterium | reverse complement strand
TATGGTGCAACCCGATATCGCCGTTTTCGGCAATAAAGACTATCAACAAGTCGCTTTTTTTCGCCGTATGGTCGAAGACTTGGCCTATCCGATTCAAGTGGTCGGGGTTGACACTGTTCGTACTGACGTTGGCTTGGCGTTGTCGTCACGCAATGGCTATTTGAGCGCTAAAGAGTTGAAAGCAGCTCCTGGTTTACAGCAGCGTTTAGTGCAGATGGCCGAGCGGCTTAAAGAGAAATCGGCAGTAAGTTCTAAAAGCGCGTTAAAAATATTAGAAGATGAGGCAAAAGCTGATTTGAGAAAGCTCGGTTTTAAGCCTCAATATATTACTGTGTGTCGTCAGAGCGATCTCAAGCCTGCTAAAAAAGGTGATCAAGAATTGGTTATTTTAGCCGCTGCTCAACTGGGTAAGGCACGATTGATCGATAACTTAGAAGTTTTTTTGCAGCCGGCATAAGCGTCTGCCGCGACAAAGTTTGCGGTCAAGATGACTTAGTTTCTGCTCGAGCCCACTTAAACCAATCAGTCTTGAATGTCTTGATCCTTAAATCCGAGTAAGTAAAGAATGCTATCGAGCCCATGAGTCGATAGCGATTGTTTAGCCGATTCTCTGACCAGTGGTTTAGCCCGAAAAGCAATGCCGAGGCCGGCGGCACTAAGCATTAATAGGTCGTTTGCGCCATCGCCGACGGCAATAGTTTGTTGTGGATCCAGGCCTTCGTCCTGAGCGATTTGCTTAAGTAAAAAAGCCTTTCGTTTAGCGTCTACGACTGGGTGAATTGCGCGACCAGTAAGTTTTCCGTTCTCAATTTCAAGTGTATTAGCGTAAACATGATCGATACCAAGCTTGTCTTTTAAGTGGTTACCAAAATAGTTGAAGCCGCCAGAAATAATGGCCGTTTTGAATCCAAATGCCTTAAGGTTGCGAATCAGTTTTTCAGCGCCCTCCATCATTGGTAGGTTTTCAGCAACCTCTTTGAGTACATCTTCACTTAAGCCTTCAAGGAGCGCCATACGCTGGGTGAAGCTTTCAGTAAAGTCGATTTCGCCTTGCATCGCGCTCTCGGTAATCTTGGCAACCTGCGGGCCGACCCCTGCGTACTTGGCTAACTCGTCGATCACTTCGGCTTGAATTAAAGTCGAGTCCATATCAAAGCACACCAGACGTCGATTACGTCTAAAGGCGTTGTCTTGTTGAATTGCAATGTCGACGTCCAGTTCGCTGGCGATACTTAAAAAACTGGCGCGCATCGCTGACGGGTCTTTGGGTTTACCTTGCACGGTAAATTCGATGCAAGACTTAGTGTCATTAGTCACGGCTTGATTCAATGGCATTCGGCCACTTAGGCGAGCGATATCATGAATATTTAAACCCTGCTCAGCGGTTACTTTAGTGACTCTAGCAATCTCCTCGGCAGACACTTGGCGCGTTAACAAGGTGAGAATGTAACGATCGGCGCCCTGTTGCGACACCCAATGTTGGTAATCTTGATCGGAGACATCGCGTATTTTTACTTTAAGTCCCAACGACTCAGCTTGCTGTAAAAGCTGCCACTTTAATTGCCCTGAATTTTGTTCAGCCGGCAATTGTAATAACATGCCTTGTGATACATGGTTATGAATCACCGATTGGCCGATGTCTAAAATTCGAACGTCGATTTTTTCGATCACGGAATAGAAGTCAGCTGAGAGACCAATACGGTCTTCGCCAGAAATATTAAGTAGAATGATGTTTGACACGGTTGTTGGCCTTAGTTGATCGGCAGTGGGTCATATGAATAGTGGCTTAAGTTTACACTAAAGATGTTGATGAGCTTATGGCGACTTAGCCTGTTTTGTCAGACAGGCGGCATTTGTTTCATTTCGCCCCTGTAAATCACCACCGACCACCTCACAAACATATAAACTAACGTATAATCGTGCAAACGCAATTTTATCAGCGTATCAATAATCGTTAACGACATTAATAAGGTTATGAGTAGAAAAACCAGAGTAGGCGTAGTAGGGGTAGGTTATCTCGGGCAAATCCACGCAAAAATTTACCACGAAATGGACAACGTAGAGTTAGTTATGTTGGCCGACACTCATGAAGGCACTGTGTCTGAGTTAGCGAAGAAGTATGGTTGTGAATTCACAACTAATTACCTCGACATGATCGACAAGGTTGATGCGGTAAGCATTGTTGTGCCAACCTCCTTACACTTTGACGTGGCACAGCCTTTCCTAGAAGCAGGTGTCGCTACCTTAATGGAGAAACCGATCGCGGCAACCGTTGACGAAGCTCGCAAACTTGTTGATCTAGCGGCTCAAAACGAAGCGCCTTTTTTGATCGGTCACTTAGAGCGTTACAATCCAGCGTTACGAGCCGTTGCGAGTAAAGTTGCTGAGCCCAAATACATCGAAGTGCATCGGCTAGGTACCTTTGTTGAGCGCGCTACCGATGTTGACGTTATTACCGATTTAATGATTCACGACCTCGATTTGGTATTGTCATTAGTCGATGAAGAGCCGTGCGATGTTCAGGCGATTGGGGCATCGGTAATTACCGATCATATTGATTTAGCTAACGTACGTTTAGCTTTCCCAGGTGGCGCGGTTGCAAATATTACCGCCAGCCGAGTATCGAATAAGCGATTCCGCAGATTTAGGGTGTTCGGTCCTGAAGGCTACTATGGGATTAATTTAATGGATCAAGAACTCGACATCGTTACTAAGGGTGACGCACCAGAGGGCAGTGAGTTTCCGGGTTTAGAGGTCGATCATATTAAGTTTGATAATGAACAGCCACTGCAAGTAGAACTAGCGCATTTCATTCAGGTGGCACAAGGGCAGGCGATGCCGATGGTGACCGGCCTGCAAGGGCTACGGGCTCTGCAGTTGGCGGAACAGATACAAGCAATAATGCGTGATTCGATAAAATAATAGTGACTATGAAAATAACCATCGTGAGTGTTGCCAGGGTATTCTTGATACTATTAATCAGTGCCCCTAGCTATGCGCAGCAAGATTGTCAGATTGATAACCCAGCCCTTCAAGCTATGCCGCTAATAAAGGTGACACTAACCCGTGAGGACGGCAGCACGCACTCGATGCCGGCAAAATTGGCTGATAACAACACTACTCGCGCGGCTGGCTTTCAGCGTGTGTGTGGGTCGACTATTGAAGCTATGCCAATCCTGTTTGCTTTTAAGCGTCAGGCAGTACCGAGCTTTCATATGAATAACGTGGTTGCTCCAATTGATATAGCCTTTATCGATAAAGACGGAGATTTCGAAAGTATTCAAGCAATGAATCCATATTCGGTGATTGTCGTCAAAAAGAAGTTATACAGTCCTAAACGACCAATATTGTATGCACTCGAAGTGCACAGAGGGTTTTACCAAAATCATGACATCAGCGTTGCTAGTAAAATGACTTGGGCGCCCAGTGCTGGTAAATAGCATCACTGATACCTAAAAGGCTCATTTCAAATATAAAGTGACTTGATGATCGACTACCTGGATTGGCAATCAAATTTATCGCTAGAGCAAGTTTTTGCTGGGGCGGCTTCATTTTCATACCCATCAATTATCGATCGACTCGGTACTTTGTATTTAGGCAAAGACACGCAAGACAATCGCTCAATTCTGATGCTTTTGAGCGACAATAAAACAGACACTATTACCCCCGCTGAGTTTAATTTACAAACGCGAGTTAATGAATATGGTGGTAAGCCATATTGGTTATTTGCCGACTCTGTGGTGTTCGCTAATCGGTCTGATCAATGTCTCTATAGACAACAGCTGAATAATGCGTCATTCAGTGCGCCACAAAGAATAAGCGTAAAACCTAATGACACTCAGCGGTTTATGTACACCGATGTGCATCAGCTTGAGCACTCTAATTTTCTGGCCATAGTTGAAGTAGAACGTGCTGAAGTATCGCATGCCCAAAACCAGATGGTTATTGCCTGGCTTAGCAATAACCCGGATAAAAAACCCCTTATTGCTGTTCAGGGAGCCGATTTCTACAGCAACCTGGTGCTCAATGAGAGCCAAGATAAAGTCGCTTGGGTACAATGGAATCATCCCAATATGCCGTGGGATAGCACCCAACTTATGGTCGCTGACCTGGTTTATGAAGGAAATATGCTAAGCGTACAAAACCCAACTCAAGTCGAGTTGTTACGCTCTGGCTATAGTGGCGCTAGTGTTTGTCAATTGCTATTCAGTAGTAATGATCGACTGTTCTTCTCAGTTGATTATGTAAGTGACGGTGAGCTGTTAGGAGCCGAAACCAGTGAAAATTATTGGAATATACACGTTTACGATTTCGATACCGCTACGCTTTCGCCGGTGACCTCTGGCCGTAAAGAATTTGGCTACCCTCATTGGGTTTATGGCGATCATCGAATTGTTCAATTGACTAAAGATAGCGTATTGACCGTTGCCAGCGCTGCCGCTGGTGACCAGTTGGTTTTAATTGACCAACACAGCTTAGAGTGTCAACCGTTACCGCAGTTGAATCCCGCTACCCTGCAGCATCTGCATAGTAATGGTAATGGCCGGTTTGTATTAGAACAACTGCCATTTGATGAAAATCCTAGCTTAGTTCAGTTTGACTATCAGCCGATAGCTCAAAGCATGCTTCCCGAAGTCTTAATTGATGCGGCCGAAATCGACTTTGAAATCAGTCAAGCTGAGTCGATAAGCTTTGCTAGTGATGGAACTGAAAACGCGCATGGTTTCTATTATGCACCGACAAATACGGTACAACAGCAGCAAACCTCGGCTAAACAATTACCACCGCTTTTAGTGATGGTGCATGGAGGGCCAACGGCCAGAGCCTATGGCCACTTCGATTTGCAAAAGCAGTTTTGGGCATCACGCGGCTTTGCTATTCTAGACGTCAATCATCGAGGAAGTTCCGGCTACGGGCGGCAGTTTCGCGATTCGCTCTATGGCTTTTGGGGCGAACGAGACACGAGTGACATTGTGGCCGGTATTCGACACCTGATCGAGCAGCACAAAGTCGATCCTAAGCGGATCTGTATTCGCGGTAAAAGTGCTGGTGGTTACGCGGTTCTCAGGGCTCTGACCGAATATCCAGAGATATTCAAAGTTGGCGCCTGCTACTACGGGATTGGTAATCTAGTTACCTTGGCTGAGACAACGCATAAATTTGAAAAACATTACACTGATCGCTTAGTTGACGAGGTGTATAACGTCGACACGTCTAGTCGCCCTCAAAGTAGATTCTATCAGCGCTCACCGATCAATAAAATGAGCCAATTAGAGAGTGCCATGATTATCTTTCAGGGAGCCCTAGATCGAGTGGTTCCACCGTCAGTTGCGCAGGAAGTTATTGCCGTATTAAGTGCCGCCGAGATTGATCACGAGTATGTAGAGTACTCAAATGAAGGACATGGGTTTAAGCAGCCTGAAAACAATATTGATGCTTGGCAAAAAGAATTAGCGTTTTATAGACGAGTCCTTGGCGCCCAAACGAAACATTAAATCCAGTCTTAGAAGAGTACCATTATGAACATCATTGAAGAGAGAACCATCGCCCTTGCCGGCGTATTGCAAGCATGCCAACAGGTACAGTCATTGGCGCGTAAAGGCGTGGCTGATGAGGCGGTCTATGCAAGCTGCATGCAATCGGTGCTAGTGCTCGATGCCATAAGTACGCCAGCCGTATTTGGTGGTCTTGGTGGCGTTCGCAGCGGCTTAAAGCTGATAGATAAAGGGCTTCTGAACTCTCCGGAGATGAGCGACTTAGAAGTGCTGCGTTACATGATGTCTATTCTTGAATTGCAGAAGCAACTTTATAATGATCAGCAGAAATTCAGTCAATTTGGCCAGTCGATTGATCGGCTAAGTGGTTTTTCAGAAGACGATTTAGCCAATGCATTTTCAGATGTATATCAAACTCATATTAGCGTTTTACGCCCACAGATTATCGTCCAAGGTGAACAAGAATACTTGCAGCAAGACGGTGTGCCTGAGCAGGTGAGAACGATGTTGTTAGCGGCTGTTCGATCGGCGGTATTATGGCAACAAAAAGGTGGCGGTAAATTCCGTTTGGTCTGGGAGCGTACGCGTATGCGCCAGGCGGCTAAAAGCTTACTGGCCCAGCACTAGCTGATAACAGAAGTGATATCAGGGCTAGACGGCAGCAGCGCTGATCTAGCCATGGGCAGAACCGTTAATTATCCAGAAAAACTATGAAAATATCCCTATTACTCACCGGAAACGAGCTCATGAGCGGCGACACGGTAGATTCAAATTCGGCGTACATCGCTCAATCGCTTAAAGATTTAAGTTTAATTCCTTATATTAAAAAAGTAGTCGGTGACGACCTATCATTATTGGTCAGTTCGATTCAAGAACTGAGTCTAGTATCCGACGTATTAATCATTAACGGTGGCCTTGGCCCAACCGTTGATGACCTTACCGCGGTTGCCTTATCTCAAGCGATTGGCTCACCAATAGCGCGCAATGCTGATGCCTTCGCAAAGTTAGATGAATGGGCAACGCGACGCGGTTTTGTGATGACGGAGTCAAATCTAAAACAGACTGATTTACCCGAGGTTTGCCAAATTATTGACAATCCTAATGGTTCGGCTGTAGGTTTTCGTTGTATTGCTAATGATTGCCTGATCATGTGCACCCCGGGTGTGCCAAGTGAGCTTAAGCCAATGGTCGAGAATCATCTGCTACCGTTGATCCGAGATTATGGAAACATTGAGGCTAAAAGTCACATTGCTCGCTTGCGCTTATTTGGTATTACCGAGTCTGGCCTGCAGGATACCGTCAATCAAATGTTCCCGGACTGGCCTAAGGATGTCGAGTTAGGGTTCCGTGTGCAAATGCCGGTAATCGAAGTTAAGTTTGCCACGGTCGGCGATCAATTTTTGGCTTTAAATCGCCACTGGGCTGAGAAATTCGAGGCGCATTTTAGCGACTATGTGATCGGCCGCGATAGCACTCGCTTAAGCCAAGCACTAAATGATGCGCTGCGCGATAATAATTTGGTGCTGACCACCGCCGAGTCATGTACCGGAGGCCAAATTGCCGCTGCGATCACCAGTGAAGCGGGCTCTTCATCGGTGTTTGAAGCTGGCTATGTCGTATATTCGAATCGTATTAAGCAGCAATCACTAGGCGTGCCCGAATCATTGTTAGTAGAGCATGGAGCGGTTAGCGAAGCGGTTGTAGTCGCCATGGCCGAAGGTGCAATCGAGAAATCTTCGGCTGATATCGCGGTGTCGATATCCGGTGTTGCCGGCCCTGATGGTGGCACAGCTGAGAAGCCGGTTGGCTTAGTTTGGATGGCTTGGGGGAAAAAAGGAAACATCACCGCACGTAAATTCTTTTTACCGATGGGGAGAATAGGTTTTCAAAGAACCGCAACGGCGATAGCAATGGATCTAGTGCGCCGTGAAGTCTTAGGGTTGCCGACTAATATTGACTACTTCAGCGAGCTTAAGAAAAAGAGTAGCTAGTTTAGACGCAGGTTTATTGGTCTAGGGCTCAACCATCGGGTGTTTAGAAAAAAAGTAACTTAACGATGAAGGCGACAATGACAACGTTCAACGTCGCTTTAATCGCGCCAATGCCGCGTTTAACTTGCACGTTTGCGGCAATCCATGCGCCGATCCAAGTGCCGATGCCGAGCGCAACCCCAAACTTCCAAACCAGCTCAAGCTGTGAAGCGAATACCGTTAGGGCTACCGAGGTATAACATAGAACAATGAATACTTTATGCGCGTTGGTAGTGATTAAGTCTAGTTGCATGACCCGATTAAGGACAGGCATTAGTAAAAAACCAACGCCAATATGAATAAATCCACCCCAGAAACCTATCAAGGCCATTAACGCATGGCCGGCTATTAAGCGATTTCTTGAGGGAGTCTGATTAACGTCAATCGTTTTCGCCTGCGGCAGGGCCATGACGATTAGAACCATAACCATAATAATGGCCAGTAGATTATTGAACTGATCGTTGGGTATTTTTGTCGCTAGGCTGGCGCCAATCAGTGTGCCCGGGATAGTGCAGGCACCGAGACTAAGGCTGAGTTTGAAGTTTGCAAATCCCTTTCTATAAAATGCGATTACCGCCGAGATGTTTTGCGGTAGAAGCGCTATGCGATTAGTGCCGTTAGCGACGGTTCCAGGCACGCCGAGAAAAATCAGAATTGGTACCGATAACATCGAGCCACCGCCAGCCATAACATTTAGAAAGCCGGTGGCGATACCGGTGATTACAAGTAAGATCAATTCAAGCATCGCGCAATTGTAACGAATGCAGATTAATAAGTGCGCCCCTAGAAGCAAATAATTTGTTAGACTTTAATCTATCAGGCGCCAGACTCCAGACTTCAGGTCAACTCGACGAACCAATAACAATGACTGAAACTTACCGACTTTCTTTTCGCCCCTAAGTTATGCTGAGGTCTCACTATGAAACTGTTTAGCCAAACTTATCCGCAATCTTATTCGCCACTGAGTGACCTTTCGTTGCCAGTGCTTATTATTCCTGGCCTATTTGGTTCGACCGCGAATTGGCGAGGTTTTGCTAAACAACTTAGTCAGCATTACCCCGTAATTGTTATTGACCAACGTAACCACGGTCGCTCGCCACATGCTGATTCACACAGCTATTTAGACATGGTTACCGATTTACTCGAGTTTATCGATTCCATTGGGCTAGGTCAGGTGAATTTATGCGGCCACAGCATGGGCGGTAAAGTGGCGATGGCATTCGCGTTACTGCATCCTGAGCGCGTAAATAGTTTAGCGGTGTTAGATATAGCTCCGATTGAATACAACCATACACATGCACCTTATCTACAGAAAATGATTGAGCTAGATCTTCACAGCCTTAAATCGCGAAGCGCTGCAGACACCTTACTCAAAGAGGCGATACCTGATACCTCGACGCGGCTATTTTTATTACAAAGCTTGGCAGGCGCACCAGGGAAATTTCACTGGCGTTTAAATTTAGCCGTCTTATTACGGGATATGTCGAAGATACTCAGTTTTCCTTTTTCACAACTTGCCGCCCTTAGTTATTCTGGCAAGACGGTTTTTGTTGCCGGTCAAAATTCTGACTACATACTAGATTCTTATCATAATTCAATTCTTGAATATTTCCCTAAAGCCGACTTTAAGGCGATCGCTAAGGCTGGGCATTGGTTGCATGCTGAGCAGCCTCAAGCCGTGATGCAGACTTTGTTAGACTTTCTACAAGTTGGTAAAGAAAATGACTGATTTAAGTAATGAAACTTACCAGCAACAGGTCAATTACAAGGTAATGGATAAAAAGCGAAAATACGCGCTATTAATTGAGGCGCACTCGAAAGATTTGTATAAATACGCGCTATGGCTTTGTAAAGATAAGCATATGGCCGAAGACGTAATGCAAGAGGCATTTCTACGTGCGTGGAAATCATTAGACAGCCTACGTGAAGCGAAAGCGGCTAAGGGCTGGTTGTTTACAATTTTTCGTCGCGAACACGCTCGTCAGTTCGAACGAAAACAGTTTAAATATAAAGATGTTGAGTCAATGGATACCATTGAAGACGATAAGCATATGGGCTACGACGATCGTCCAGAGGCCTTCGCCTTGCGAAACGCCTTAAAACGTTTGCCGCAAGATTATCGAGATCCTTTGGAGATGCAAGTTTTGGGTGGTTTTTCCTGCGATGAAATAGCGCAAATTTTGGATATCAGTTCAAGTGCAGTGATGACAAGATTATTTAGAGCGCGCAAAAAAATGCGCGTCATATTGGGGCAAGAAACGGCGCCTCATTTAGGCGTAGTTGGGGACTAATCTAATTGCTCTTGTTGCTTTAAACGCAGAACAGTTGCAATGCAGTTGAGTTCAATGGCCGCAGTTCCACTTAGTTTATAAAGAAATGAATTTAGTTTATAAAGAAATGAATTGTTTAGATTTTAAAAGATTGGCCTTGTCTGATCCAAGCTCTCGCCAGCATAGCTTCGTTGAGCACAGTGCAAACTGCCCTAAATGCCTGAAGTACGTAGGTGAAATTCGGCAGATGGATGCCGACCTTGCTAGTAGTGTTAACGCTGAAATGCCGTCTGACCTAATGGCGCGCTTACAGCTTAACCAAGAATTGACTGAGGAAGCCGAATCGGGTTTTAACGCTTTAGCGTTACCTATGCGTCGTTACGCAATAGCCGCTAGTTTTACATTAGTGGTATTTGTTGCCGGCTTTATGGCGAGTAATCAATTTGCTGCGAATAACAACATAGGCGAAGACTACCAAGCGTTATTGTCAGGTGTTGTTGAGCACATGAACGAGCAAGTCATTACCCCTGTTTGGGATGTGGATCGAGCTAATTCTAGTGCAAATACCTTGTTAGCAAGTTATGACCCAGCGATGAAGCTAAAGTTTTTGAGTAATTTACAGTTCAGTAAAATTTGCCCGATGGGTAAGTATAAAGGCCTACACGCTAGCCTTGAAACGGCCGATGGACAAGTTACGTTTGCTTATATCAAGGGCGACTCAGTGGGTCAATTACTTGATGCTGGTTACCAAGGTTACGTCAGTCGAGTTAAACCGGTTAGAGGTGGTAATCTGATTATTATCAGCCGTACTAATAAGTCATTAGAAGAGGCCGATAGTCAGCTTGAAAAGGCTATGTACTGGGATATTTAGTTTAACTCAATAAACTCAAATTAATAGATTTCAAGACATCCTTAGCGCGGCTGAAGTATCTCAAAGCTAATAATTCGATCTTAGGCTGGTTGGCAACGAAGTTATCAGGATGATATGGGTTTATCCAATCAGCCAAATCTAGAGTCAGCCACAAATGGGTTAGTTCGTCGCTCCTTACCAAAAGTTGACATTGGTCCGTGCCCCGGAATAAATCGAATCTCATCGCCGAGTGGAAATAAGCGCTGGCGAATCGAATCAAGCAAATCTTGCGGGTTGCTCTTAGGAAAGTCCGAGCGACCAATTGAACCTTGAAAGATCACATCACCGACCGCAGCAAACTGTTGTGCTTTTTCGACAAACACGACATGGCCGGGTGTATGCCCCGGGCAGTGCACTACATCGAAACATAATTTCCCCAGCATCACTGTATCGCCGTGATTTAGCCATTGGTCAGGAATGAATGAATCTCCCTCAAAACCAAATTGCCGACACTGCTCTGGTAACAAGTCAATCCAAAATTGATCATCTCGGTGTGGGCCGATAACGGGTACCCCAGTAAAACGCGCAAGTTCAGCGGTGCCACCGGCGTGGTCAAGGTGAGCATGCGTTATTAGTATTTTATCAAGCTCTAGCGCTTTCTCTTGAATAAAGTCTTTTATCTTCTTTAGGTCTCCACCGGGGTCAATCACCGCCGCTAGATTGGTCTCTGAACACCAAACCACACTACAGTTTTGGGCGAAGGGTGTGACCGGGATAATTTTAAATTCTAGCGACATAATGTTGACTGAGGTAACATGGTTAATTGCTGATCTGCGGTTTAACAGTCACAGTTTGCTGATACCTTCGGCCGTCTTTAGAGACTAGTTCTATTTCAACACTGTCGCCTAATCCTAACTCTTGCTTTGGGCCCATTAGCATCATATGTGTTGCCAGAGGTGCAAGACTAACCTTACCGTTAGCGGGAATACGTAATTGGTCTAGGTGATTCATGCTGGCGATTCCATCTTCGACCACGGTGCTGTGAATCATCGTCATCGAAAATGCCGGGCTACTGCTGCTTACAATCACGATGTCTTGATCGCTATTATTGAGCAGGTCGAAATAAGCCGCCATACTTTTTACGGCCGGAGGAGCAGGGCGAATCCAGGCGTTCTCTATAAGCAGCTCTTGGGCGCCACCGACAACGCTTGGAATACTCGTTGTTTCGGGTGCTAAACTAGCCGTAATATTTTTTACCTCGGACGGCTCTACTCCTGCATAACTGGCTAGGGATATTAAGTCTTGGCTAATAGTTTCTTGAATATGCGGAGCGGTGATTACACCAGCGTATAGTCCTTCTGGATTAACTAAAATGATGGCGGCACCGTGATCAACGTCATAGACCTCACTAGCGGTTTCTTCACCTTTAAAGAACAGGATGCCGAGATTTCTAGCAAATGATGTGGTCGATTCTACTGGTCCGGAAATCCCGATAAATTCGGGGTCAAAGTACGGAACGTAATTCGCTAGGCGCTCAGTCGTGTCGCGCTCGGGGTCTACCGACACCATGATCACTTGATAGTTATGCCATACACCTGCGTCACTTAGATCCGATTTAACCTGCTTTAAGGTTTGCATTGTTGTTGGGCAGACATCAGGGCAGTTGGTAAACCCGAAAAATAATATGCTCCATTTTCCCTGAAATTGTTCGAGGCCAAATTGTTTGCCGTTATGGTCAGTGAAATCAATATCAACCAATGCCTTTTTGGTCGGTAAAAGAATGATTTTTTTAAATTCTGGTAGTTCGGCGGGAGGCGCTTTTGAGTTCTGTACTAATATCCCAGAACCAATCGCAACGATAGCGGCCAAAATAAAAAGAAAGTATGATTTACCGCCTGTCGATGGCGCTTGCGTGGACTGAAGTGGGAGCATGTTGGAACCTATTAAACGACTGAATTAAGCATACTAATTATAGCTGACTTGATGTTGATTTTGAGCGAGAACCCAGCGTTTTCGATAATCAAATGATCAGCTCTCAACGATTTTCACGATCCTCCACGGTTTTGATATACCCGCTTCAGTTGTAGGTCGTATACTTAAGCCAACCAGAGCGACCCAGAATAATGCGTTAAGCGGAAAAAAGTTTACTTTTTAAACGCTTACTTCTGTGTTGTTGCTCATATTTTTAGTCGCAAATAAGGTTTATAGATGTCAAAAGTTGTAGGTTCGACAGATCAAGATTTAAGTCAGGTTGACTGGTTAGCACAATTAAATCGTTGGGCGTATGCGTATGGAGAGCCTGCAGTCTCTGGACTTGTGAAGCAATCTCCCGAGCACTTTATCGTTACTGAGATGATGGACGTTGAGCCTTCTGGCGAGGGTGAACACTATTGGCTTGATATAACCAAAACACGATTGAATACCGATGCTGTAGCCAAGTCATTGGCTCGCTTTAGTGGTGTTGCAAACCGAGATGTAGGCTACTCCGGAATGAAAGATTTTCATGCCGAGACACGTCAATGGTTTAGTGTTTGGAGGCCAAAGGGTGATGCCTTAGATTGGTCAAAATATGAACTCATTGGCGTACAGGTAAACCAAGTTGTTAAACACAGCCGTAAAATCAAACGCGGCACTCATAAGACGAATCATTTTCAGATTCGTATTGTTGGTTTGGCGGCGGTTGACAATTCAGCCACTCTCGATGTTAGCGCGGCCCTAGACCAGAGACTTGCGCAAATTCAAAAGGCAGGGGTTCCGAATTACTTCGGCGCTCAACGGTTTGGTCGCGGAGCCAACAATCTACCCCAAGCACTTGCTATGTTCGCCGGGAAAAAGCGAGTTAAAGATAGAAATCTACGCGGTATTCTTTTGTCATCAGCGCGTTCCTGGCTATTTAACAGCGTTGTTTCTGCACGCGTCAATGCCGCTACATGGCAATCGCTCTATGTCGGCGAGCCAGCAAATTTAAATGGTAGCAATAGCGTATTTTCAGTGGTCGATTTAGTGGCTGAGACTGAACGTCTAAATTTGTTAGATATTCACCCTACCGCGCCCTTATGGGGCGAACAAAATGAAATAAATAAAATTGATGGTAATACATCGATGTCAGCCGAGTTGCTTGAATTAGAGACATTGGCTATGGCAGACTATAGTCTATTGCAACAAGGGCTAGAAAACGCCCGAGTTGAATACCAACGCCGAGCGTTACGTTTGGTACCTATTGGTTTGACTTGGGAGCACGACAATGGAGATTTATGTCTTACATTTGAACTGCAGCGAGGTCAGTTTGCCACCTCTATTCTGCGAGAATTAGTGCGCTAAGCGTAAAGGATCAGAGCTGATGAAAATTGCTGTAACAGAGCTTCCTTATGTAGATAGTGCTGCGCTGTTTGATAAAGTTGCTGATCAACGATGGGCGATTTTTTTAGATTCTGGTAATACCAAGCATTTATCTGAGCAAGGTAATCACGCTAACTTCGATGTAATGGCGATTAAGCCGCAATCGACATTAGTGTTTGACGGAAATGTTACACATTTCCGCCATGGCACGCTAGAAGACAGCCTTTATGGGGAACCACTGGCTATTTTACAGTCGGCAATACCTTTGATTGAAAACCAGGAGCAGATTGATGAGCCCTATGTTCCAGGAGCACTTGGCTATTTTTCATACGATCTTGCTCGGCAGTACGAGGAAATTCCTAATTTGGCTGAAGATAAAGAGCAGCTGCCAATGATGGCGGTTGGTATTTATTATGTAGTATTAGTTGTTGATCACCGCAAGAAATGCTGTCGACTTTTACAACTAGGGGATTCCCAGCAAACCCAAGCTATTGTCGATGAATGGTCCGACTTAGTTGAGTGGACGGTTGAGTTCGAGCAAGATTTGCAGGAAACTTCGGAGATCTGCAGCGCTGAGTCGCCACCGCTATTACCGTTTCAAATGGGCGGATTGTTAAGCGGTATGTTGAAGGAAAACATGAATCGTGATGCTTATCGAAAAAACTTTAAGGCAATTCGCGATTACACTATTGCTGGAGACTGTTACCAAGTTAACTTAACCAAACAGTTTTCAGCGCAGGTTGCCGGCGACGCATGGTTAACCTATCGCTATTTGAGAACTCAAAGCCCAGCGCCTTACGGTTGCTACATGAACTTACCCTTCGCTCAGATATTATCTAATTCTCCCGAGAGTTTTATTCAATGCCGTAATCGGCGGGTGGTGACTAGCCCGATTAAGGGCACACGCCCGCGAGTCCATCACGATAAAGGGCTGGATTTGGCTGAGGCAGAAGCACTGAAAAATAGTGCAAAGGATCGGGCCGAAAATTTGATTATTGTTGATCTAATGCGCAATGACCTAAGTCGTTGCTGTGAGTTGGGTAGCGTAAAAGTACCAAAGCTATTTGAAATACATAGCTTTGCCAACGTGCATCACTTAATAAGTACCGTCACAGGCACGCTCAAAAAAGAATTGCATGCAATTGATCTGTTTCGTGCTTGTTTTCCCGGTGGTTCGATCACCGGAGCCCCAAAGATTAGGTCAATGGAAATTATTGAAGAGCTCGAGCCAACTCGACGAGGCTTGTACTGCGGCAGTATTGGCTATCTAGGAGTAGATGGTAGTTTAGAGACCAATATAGCGATTCGCACGATAGTCGTGAAAGATGGCGTGGTAAGATATTCGGCCGGTGGCGGCTTAGTGGTTGATTCTGAGGTTGAGGATGAGTACCAAGAATTACTTGATAAAGCGAGAATGATGACCGAAGCATTGTTTAAGAATAAACGCCCCGCTAATAATTAATAGCAATCGTTAAGATCAGGCGAATTAATTAGTTGTTTATTATTTAACCCAACTCTATTGAATCTCAAACCAGTTCCAAGTACAAATAGGGTATATATACTTTTTTCCGAACTGGTGTTTTGTTGAGAAACTAACAGTTCGTTTAGCTTATGGTTCTTACCGCAGTAAAATTACTCTCCGAAATGGAGTTGCCCGCTAACGATGTGCCGCAATGGCTATCGGGGGTTGCTGTTGGCCGGCTTGAAAAGGAAGTTGATCGTATTGAGGCGGCTGCATATTTCGCCATAGAGTCACACTCTGGTCAAAAACGAACATCGGGTGAGGACTATGTAAATCACACCTTCGCGGTTGCCGCGATCGTTCATGAACTCGGTCTCGATTCGGATGTGATAATCGCTGCACTATTGCACGATACTGTAGAAGACACCGATGTAACCCTAGTGCAATTACGTGACAAATTCGGCAACGATGTCGCTAATTTGGTCGACGGCGTAACCAAGATGGAAGTGATCGAAGGGTTCACTGGCAACCAGTCGGATCGAGGCAAATCGAAACAACAAGCAAAAGCCGAAAGTCTGCGTAAAATGATGTTGGCTATGGTCGACGATGTGCGTGTGGTGTTAATCAAGTTATGCGATCGTTTACATAATATGCGCACGCTTGGAGCTGTAAAGCCTGAAAAACAAAAGCGCGTAGCGACCGAAACGCTGGAGATATTCTCGCCGCTGGCAAATCGGCTGGGTGTTTGGCAGGTAAAGTGGGAGCTTGAAGATTTGAGCTTTCGTTACATTGAGCCCGATATCTATAAAACGATTGCTCGAAAGTTATCGGAGCGACGCATTGACCGACAAACTTTTATTGATGAATTTATCGACAGTGTTGCTGCTCAGCTAGCCGAAGAAGGCATTGATGCAGAGATTCGTGGCCGCGCTAAGCATATCTATAGCATCTGGACTAAGATGCAAAAGAAGGGATTGGAATTCGAGCAATTATTCGACGTGCGAGCGGTTCGTATTTTAGTCGACTCGGTCAAGGATTGTTACGCTGCTTTAGGTTCGATTCATACAAACTGGAAGTTTATTCCAGGTGAGTTTGATGATTACATTGCTACCCCAAAAGAAAATAATTATCGTTCGATACACACCGCAGTAATTGGCCCGACCGGTAAAATTGTTGAGGTGCAAATACGTACCCACCAAATGCATGAATACAATGAGCTAGGCATTGCCGCTCACTGGCGATATAAAGAAGGCAAGACGGATAACGATCAAGCGGTAAATAATAAAATTCTTTGGTTACGGCAACTGCTTGAGTGGAAAGACGAAGTCGCTGATGCCAGTGAGTTTGTCGACCGCGTTAAGGACGAAGTATTCGAAGATCGCGTCTATGTCTTTAGTCCGAAAGGAAAAGTTGTCGACTTGTCGTTTGGCAGTACACCGATTGATTTTGCCTATTCAATTCATACCGAGGTAGGGCATCGCTGTCGTGGTGCTAAGGTCAATGGCAAGATGGTACCGTTAACGTATCGCTTAAAAACCGGTGAGCAAGTCAGTGTGGTTACTGCAAAAACAGGTGGTCCTAGCCTCGACTGGCTTGATCCGCATAAGGGTTATGTTCGAACTAGACGAGCCCGTGCTGGAATTCAACATTGGTTTAGACATGAAAACCGAGATGAAACCATCGCTCATGGGCGCACCATTTTAGAACGCGAACTTGATCGCATGAACGTCAACGACGTGAGTCTTGAACTGCTGGCTAAGAAGCTCAAACTAGAGGATGTAGAAGAACTATTCTTTAAGATGGTAGATGGCTCGATCAAACCGGGTCGCGCTGCCGCAATCGCACAGCGAATGCTCAAACCGACTGATATCGAGGATGATGAGCCGCTCGAGATAAGCTTCAAAGGCGGTCGTGCGGCTAATGATGATGTCAAGTCTAACGATATGACGATACACGGCGTCAGTGATTTAATGACCACCTTGGCCAAGTGCTGTCAGCCAGTTCCAGGAGATCGAGTATTAGGCTTCGTTACTCGCGGCGCCGGTATTACTATTCATCGTGAGCTATGTGCTAATATTTTGTATCAACAACACGAGTCTGGCGAACGTGTTGTTGAGGTGAGTTGGGGGCACGACAAAGAGCGCGTATACCCCATGACGGTACTGATCACCGCATTTGATAAAAAAGGTTTATTGCGAGATGTGTCGACAGTATTTGCTGATGAAAAGGTCAATGTATTGGAAATGAACACAAGAACCGATGGCAAGAGTCAGACCGTACAGATGGAGTCTTTGGTTGAAGTTACTAGTTTTGAAGCGATGAGCCGGCTACTTGCTAAACTTGATAATTTGCCAAACGTATTAGCCGTTAAGCGTAAAATTTAATTTTTTATCTGCACCGCCCTAAGGCTTGTCCGCCTCAAGGCGTGAGGATTTGGAGTAAATTTCATTCAATGTTCTATCTTTACTGGCGAAAGTGCTACTGCTGTCTTTACTGGCGAAATAGGTATGCAGTATCTGTGAATCATCGCTCAAGACCAAGCGTACAATATCTATCTGTGACTTTGTATTGGTTTTTCTATAGAGCGATTTCAGGTGAGTTTTTACGGTATTTTCAGAAACGAAGGATTTTTTCGCTATCTGACTAATATCGCGTCCATTAATTAAATTGATTAGAACCGATTGTTCCTTGTCAGTCAGTTGGTATCGCCCTATCAGATCAGGATTAAGCTCTTTACCGTTGTTTTGCTGGCTGACCACCAGCAACAAATAGCAGGTTGAAATACTGTCGCCGGCAGCATGACAACTATGCATGGTAAGAAGGTATAGCTTTTCTTGATTTTGACCCACATGGTCAACCACAGATAAACCGCCAAGTCGACTTTGATTCTCAAGCGTTTGGTTATGCTTGGCGGCCTGCATCACTTTGTTCTGAACATCAATCTTGAGCTTGTTGCTATTCGGTGATGGTCGCACATAAGCCGATAAGTTTTCGTCATTCTTATTTTGGTAAATCACGCTAAAGGCCTGATCTAAGAGGATCATCTTGAAGCGACTATTAACTAATAGCGAGCCGAACGCGATTAATGCATCGCAGATATTGCTTTTCGGATTTGAAATATGATCTTTGCTCGAATGCTCTGAAATTTTTTGCTGAGAGTCAATATCATCAGCATCATCTAGAATTTGATGCATGATTTCTATGTAATCTTGCTGCCACCGTTGAGGTTGGCCTATTATTTTATAAACTAAGCTACTAAAACGTGAATTATCCATAAACAATAATCTCCAATATTGGCGAAAAAGTAAGCCTGCTTGCTTACCTATTTTTTTCATCAATCAGATTCGATTGATAGGTGGGCCTTGTTTAGCCGATTTATTCTTTTTAATCTCAGGTCATCATAACCACAAAAGAGAGGTGTCGCCTATGCGACTTTAGTTTAGATTGTGTTGAATACGCAGTATTTAGGCAAACAATAGCCAGCCCGCTGCATTTTTAGTAAACTGCGCATGAACTAACTTACACTCGCTTGAAAACCTTTAGTCGAAAATTAGAAGACTGAATGTCGAAACCTAATCTGTTTCTTATACTATCTAAGAGGATCTACCATGAAACAACCAGTTCGCGTTACCGTCACTGGTGCTGCCGGCCAAATCAGCTACGCATTACTTTTCCGCATTGCCTCAGGCGCAATGCTAGGCCAAGACCAACCTGTCATCCTGCAGTTATTAGAAATCACACCAGCCATGGGTGCTTTAGAAGGCGTGGTAATGGAGTTGAACGACTGTGCTTTCCCACTGTTGCAAGACGTGGTGATCTCAGATCAGCCTGAAGTCGCCTTTAAAGATGCAGACTACGCGTTGTTAGTCGGCGCTCGCCCACGTGGCCCTGGCATGGAACGTAAAGACTTACTCGAAGCCAATGCCGCGATTTTCTCTGTTCAAGGTAAAGCTATGAACAGCGTAGCGAGTCGAGACATTAAGGTTTTGGTTGTTGGTAATCCAGCAAATACTAACGCTTTAATCGCTTCAGCTAACGCACCAGACATAGATGCGGGTCAGTTTACGGCAATGATGCGTCTCGACCATAACCGATCACTGAGCCAACTGGCTGAGAAAACCGGTGCTCATACGACTGATATCAAGCGTATGACTGTTTGGGGTAACCATTCAAATACGCAATACCCAGATATTACTAACGCTACCGTAAATGGTAAGGCCGCGTCTGATTTGGTTGACCAAGCCTGGTTAGAAGAGACCTTCATTCCAACGGTACAGGAGCGTGGCGCGGCTATTATTAAAGCTCGCGGTGCCTCTAGTGCTGCATCGGCCGCGGCCGCGGCAATTGATAATATTCGGACTTGGGCATTGGGTACCGCTGAAGGTGATTGGGTTAGCATGGGCATCCCAAGCGACGGTAGCTACGATATCGAGCCAGGTATTATGTATTCTTACCCGGTTACCTGCAAAGGCGGTAAATATGAAATCGTTCAAGGTTTAGATATCAGCGAATTCAGCCGTTCACGCATGAACGCAACTGAAAATGAGCTGCGTCAAGAACGTGCTGCGATTGCACATTTGCTGGGGTAGTTAGGCTATAGCGTCTAACACGTAAAAAAAGCCGCTGCTCTTTGTTGAGTAGCGGCTTTTTTATGTCTGTTTAATAACGCCTACCTTTTGCGCGCGTTAAATGCCGTCATTTGCTGCTCTGTTGCCTCAGTCTGATGTTTCTCTTTCCATTCTGAGTAGGGCATTTTATAAACCATTTCTCTAGCTTGCTCTAAGTCAAGGTCTTCGCCCAAGTCGGTGGCCGCTGCGCTTACCCATTTGGCTAAGCAGTTACGGCAGAAGTTAGCGAGGTTCATTAGGTCGATATTTTGAACGTCTTTTCGACTGTCTAAGTGTTCAATCAGTCGTCGAAAAGCCGCCGCCTCAATTTCGGTTTGTTTATTCATTGTTTTTACTCAATATGAAAATCAGCAGGCAACTTATCCAAACACCGCAGGCCATATAAAACAAAACACCACCATCAGTGTCGCCAGCGGCGTTAACGACCCGATCAACGCCGAGTGGGGTAGCAAGGTGAAAGAAGATGGCTCCGGATATAACCCCTAAGCCAAGTAATGCACCGAGC